>CAYUEW010000001.1:0-52673 GCA_964444095.1 Candidatus Woesearchaeota archaeon
AATGTCTTCAAGATTATTTTCAGAAATAAGAGAAAAAAGAAACTTGGCTTATGCTGTGACCGGAGATTCCGATATTAATCAAGATTTTTCATATAATGTAATTTATGTTGGAACAACAGCAGAGAATGTGGATAAAATAAAAAAACTTATTTTAGAGGAATTTAAAAAAGTGGCAGAGGGATTGACTGAAAAGGAACTAAATCAAACCAAAGAGCAATTAGTAGGGAATTATAATATCTCTATGGAAGATTCACAAACGCAATTGCTTAATTTGTTAATAAATGAAATAAACGGAGATGCAAAAGAGTTTTATGATTTTGTAAAAAATATTTCTGATGTTAAACTTAGTGACGTGAAAGATTTAGCAAAAATAAAAGACTATAGTTTCTTTGCATTGTTGCCAGAGTAAAATCTAAAAACCTTCATTCTTAACGTTTTTTATGTTAATTGTAAAAGTTCCGAGAATTAATGGATTGAATAAAACTGCTGGGTGCGAACGAGCAGGAAATGCTATTTTGGAATCTTTGAAATCAATCGGTTCAAATGAGCAAGGAGTTCCAATTGATGTTAATCTTTTGGATTTAGAAGAGATTCATGTGGATAATTCTAATCTGGAAAAATCACAAGAGCTTATTTATAAAAATTCTTTGAAGATGTTTGAAACTCAACCAAAGACTATTTTTCTGGGAGGAGACCATTCTATTAGTTATCCAATTGGAAAAGCCTTTTTAGAATATGCTCAACAGACAAATAAGAAACCTTGTCTTATTATTTTTGATGCCCATGCAGATTGTATGCCTCCGATGAAAGAGCCCACACATGAAGAATGGCTTAGGGCGTTAATTGAAAATGGATTTCCTGCAGAAAATATTCTTCTTATTGGTGCAAGAAACATTTGGAAAGACGAATTAAGATTTTTAACAGAAAAAGGAATTAAACAAATTAAAATCAATTCTGTAGTAGAAGATATTGATAATATTGCAGATACGATTATGGAGTTTGCTAATGGAAAGGAAACATATGTTTCTATTGACATAGATGTAATTGACCCGTCTTTTGCCCCAGCGACAGGTTATCCTTCTGCAGGGGGATTAACCAGTAGGCAAATGATTTATTTAATTCAGAGGATTAGGAAAATAAAAACATTGAAAGCAGTAGATATTGTTGAAATAAATTCAGAAAAAGATAAAGATAATTTGACAGTACAATTAGGTGCAAAGATTTTGAGTGAATTAATATAGTTATATCAAAAAATATGTTATTCAGAATAATAATGCTCAATGAGCTTTTTCAGACTTTCTGCTTTTTTTCCGAGAACTTTTTTTAATTCTTCTTCTGAAGCATTCATAACATTTTTTATTGTCTTGAATTTTTCTAAAAGTTTTCTCGCAGTTTTTGGTCCAATGCTTGGAAATCCTTCAAGGATAAATTGTAATTGTTCTTTTTGTGTTAATGATTTTTTAGTAACATTTAATGGGGGTTCGGTTTCTTTTTTATTTGCAAGGAGGTAAATGAACTTAGCAGTATCTTCTGCGTTTTTTGTGAAAATGATTGGAACTTTGTGTTTGAGTAAAATCGAAAGAAGAAATCCTCGCACAGAATTTGGATTCATCCCAACCTTCTCTCCTGACTCTGTGTATAATTCTTGTTCATCAATACCTTCAATAATCAAAAGTTTGTCAGGATATTGTTGGAGTTCTTCTAATTGTTTGAGAAGCCGTCGGTTTATCATAGAATTAATAAAATCTGAAACAGTTTTCCTTTCTATAGCAACATTTTTCACAATATAATCTGCAACTTTTAATTCTTTGAATTCAACATTTAATCCGAGATTGATAAGTTCTGAAGGTACTAAACAATTTTTCTCTCGATAATCTACGAGCACAGTTGTTCTAATTTGTTCTTTTTGCGAATGTATCTTTTCTTTTTGTTCTGGAAAGATATTGAATATTTCTTTCATTTTATTTGAATAATGTTTTTTGTTTTTCTTTTTTATTGAATAATTCTTCTTTTATTGAACTCATTGCAGAGTGCATGCTTTTTTCTTTTGCCCGAGAGACATAATAAAAAGTTTCATCTCTTGTTCCTTTGGTTATTAACATAATTAATTTTCCCTTCATTAATCTTGCAGTTCTACCACTTCGTTGTATCTTTCTTATTGCTGATGGAACTGGTTCGTAAAAAATTACTGTGTTAACTTCTGGGATATCTAAACCCTCTTCTCCAATGCTTGTTGCACAAAGCACATTTATTTCTCCAGAAGAAAATTTTGCAATAATTCTTTTTTGTTCTTTTTGACTTAATCCAACACCGTCTTTTTTTGTTTGTCCAATGAATACTTCTGATTTGAGTCCAGGTATTTGATTAAATTCATCAGAAATAAATTTGGCAGTGTCTCTGAATTGTGTAAACACAATAATTTTTGGATTTTCATATTGTGATTTTTCTTTTTGAATTATTTCTTTTATGACTTCTATTTTTGGATGTTCAACTTTTTTTGCTAAAAGTTCATTTGTTCGTATGAAGACAAAATTAAATTCTGGTTTTGCTACGAGCTTGACTACCCCCTTGCTCTTTTTTTGTCTTGCTTGATTAAATAAATCTTTTAAGTATTTGTTAAAACTGAAAAGGGTTTGTGTTTCTAATAATTCTAATGCGTGTTGGATTTTAATTGCTTGTGCACAAGCACTTGCTCCGAGCATATAATTATAATTTTTACTTCCTTTTGATAAATTCGTCATTATCTTTTTTTGGAGGTTGATGAGTCCTGTTTTGGAAGACGGGCCCCATAGAACTTTTCTAAATTTTAATTCTTCCACATACCTTTCAAAAAGTTCTTTGAGAATATGTCGAATCTCTTCAAATTCTGGCGGAAAAGTTACAAGAACTTTTTCGAAAGTTAATTCTTGTAAATATTCTTTTACGTCTGGACTATTTCGAGTTCTCACTTCAACAGCTTCTACGAAAAGGTTTCTGCAAATTTCTTTAATTTTAGATGTATTACTTCCTGGCGACGCAGTAAGCCCCAAGATTTGAGGGTGGTTAGATTGTTGTTTATATTCTCTAGCTAAGTAATTGTAATCATAATTTCTTATACACCTATGAGCTTCATCTTCGACAAGTAAACAAACATCTTGTAAATTGTAAAGTCTTTTTCTCAAGTCATTTGCTACGCATTGAGGGGTAGAAAAAATAATGTCTGCGGTGTTCCAAATTTTTTGTCTTTGTTTGGCAGGAATTTTCCCAGTGAATAATTGTATGTCTGCAAATAAATCTGGAAGGTGTTTTGTGAATGTGGCTAAGTGTTGTTCTGCAAGTGGGCGCGTTGGCGCAACAAAAACTATCTTTTCTCCAGGGAATGTTTTCGACCTTTCAATAGCAATCATTAGAGCAATTAATGTTTTTCCTAATCCTGTTGGAAGCACAACTAAACAGTTTTTATCTTTGCATGTTTCAAAAATTTGTTCTTGGTATTCTCTTGGGGTAATTCCCTCTAAAAATTTCATGATGCCTCCTCATAGAATCTAATCAGATGTATACTCTTGCGGATTGGTTTTTAAATAATTTTATATGATAAGAATTGAAAGTAAAAATCCTAAGAGCGTTAAAGAAGCGATAAAACTCCAAAGAGTAATATTTCCGAAGAAAATTTTATTTCCATCTAAATCTGAGATAGGGATTATATTAAAGAGAGCATAATAAATGTTTAATTGTGCAAACGTGTGAAATCCAGAGAGATAGCCCACAATTGCTAAAATAAGATTGATTATTATTCCTGTTGCAGCGATGAGTCCGATTTGATATTCGGTTATTTCTGAGAAAGAATAAAGTCCGTGTTTTCTTGCAGCTCGATAAACCTTTGGTTTTATGTCGAATACAAGGGAAGCCATCCAGATAAAACTAGCAAAAGGGAAGAAAAGCAATTTAGAAATTAATGGAAAAAAAGCTCCTGCGGGAAATGGTTTCTTGAAATGTTGTTCTGCTCTGAATCCGAATCTTTTAATTTCCCAAAGTTTTACTTCTATTTCTGAATCTAGATAATAAGCAAGGATTTTTTTTACAAATATATTTGCTCCGATAACTAGGAAGATAGATAAGAGAATTGTTAAGAAAGAATCCCAACTTTTGAGTAAACTTATTGTGAAAGAGAGAATTATAACTATGAGTGCAATTATAATGGCTTCCTTTTTGCTAAGCATGTTTTTCTTATGCAAGGATTTTTTATAAAACTTGTTATCAAATTATCATGGAAAATTATTTAAAGAAGATATCCTATTTTTTATCATGCGAATAAAAAAAATAACAGAAGTTATGGGTAGTAAAGTTTATACCGATTCTGGAGAATTTTTCGGAGAGGTGGAAGAAGCGAATTTGTCTGAAAATAAGATTGATGGATGGAGAATTCGTGTCGGAGGAAGTGTTATGTCGTTGATTGGAGGAGCAAAGGGAGTTATAATTCCTCACCAATTTGTGAGAGCAATAAGTGATGTTTTTATAATAAATAAATCTGCTTTGCCAAGCCCAGATTCTGAGATACAAGAAATCCCAGAAGATTTGATATAAGATGCCAGATACGATTTTGCAAAGCCCAGTTTTAACAAGGTTTATCTTACCTTTTTTATTAGTTTTTTTCATAGTTTTTGCTATTCTTGAAAAAACAAAACTTTTTGGAGAGGGCAAGAAACAATTAAACGCACTCATTTCTTTTGTGGTTGGATTGATCTTTGTAAGCGTACTTTATCCTACAGAAGTAGTAAGTAATTTAGTTTTGTTTTTAACAGTAGCATTAGTTTCAATTTTTGTTATCATGCTAATCTGGGGATTTATTTTTGGAGATGCGAAAGAGGGATTTAAACCTACAGGGTGGATGAAGATAGGACTAGCGATATTTGCAGGAATTGCATTTCTTGTTGCACTTGTATGGGCAACAGGTGTTTTTGGTAAACTTGGAGAATTATTATTTCAACAATCTTGGAGCGATGCTTTTTGGACAAATCTTGCGTTCATTGCAGTGATTGCAATTGCGTTGGCATTAATTCTTTCATCAAAGGCTAAGAGTAGTTAATTTTATTTTTGATTTCAACGAAACATATTTAAATATCTTCGTACAATTTCTTGTATGTTAAAGGGGTTAATTTCATTGGTTTCTTATACTACTAATAGTGAAGGAGCGTTAGGAGAATTATTTACTCAATGGGAACAGATTGGTTTCTTTAGTTATCTTTTGCCATTCTTATTAATTTTTGCTTTGGTTTTTGGAATTCTTGTAAAAGTTAAACTGTTCAAAGATAATAAAGCAATAAATGGAATTATCGCTTTGGCCGTGGCATTGATGGCAGTGCAGTTTGATATGGTGCCTGCATTTTTTTCACAAATATTTCCAATGATGGGTGTTGCACTTGCAGTAATTTTAGCATTATTTATTTTGGTTGGTTTATTTATAGATCCTGCTCACCCCGTCATGACTTGGATTTTATTTGGAGTGGGAGCAATTATATTTATTGTTGTTTTAGTTAGTGCAGCAGGCAATTTAGGATTGACTGCTGGAACTTGGTGGCAAGACAATTGGGTAACAATTATTGGAGTGGTAATTGTAATTTCATTGGTTATTGCAGTAATTGCTGGTTCTGCAGAGAAAACAAAGAATCATCCCAAATCAATTATTGCAAGAGAATTTTTAAGCGATAAATAATTATTTTTTCTTAGCTTTTTTCTTTTGAGTTTTTGAAGGAGTGGTCTTGTGGATAATTTTGTGGTGTCCTGGGACTATTTTAGAAAAAGAATCTTCAATCATGGTCATCTCTTTTTTTATGGTTTCTAAATTTTTACCGTAAGAACCAACTCTTTCAAGAATCGCTATTTGTAATTTATCCATTACAGATTCAATTCTTTTTAGTTTGTCTGTAGCATGTTCTGTTTGAGTTTGTAAAATTGTTTGAATTTCATTTAATTTGTCAATTTGTCTTTCTATTTTTTTTATTTTCTCACTGAAAACCTGTTCAGAAATTTCAATTATCATATCTGAGCTTTGTCCTGTTTCCATTGGCGGTGTGGCATATCCTTCTTGTTGATACATTTCTTGAGGAGCTGCATATTCTTGTTGGGGTGGGGCGGTGTATTCTTGTTGAGGGGCATAGTTCTCTTGAGCAACATCCTGAGTGTTAGGTGCATAGGGTGCTTCTACATTTTCTGGCATGGGCATTGGTCCAGCAGGAGGGGCATGGGGATCATAAACAGCTTCTTTAATTTTAGATTGATTTAGTGCATCGTTTATATCTTTTGGAGAAACTCTTTGTTGTTGTAATCTACTCACAATTTCTTGTTCAGGTATCCCCTGACTTTTCATTTGTGAAACTTGTTCTAAAACACCCATTTTATATTTTGTTTAGTCCTGGAAACTTTATAAAAATTCCCTTTATGTTAATATTTCTTTTTTTGTAGAAAATTTTGTTGGTCTAAACATTTTTGATTGTTTGTATAAAATTTCTAAATCTTCTTTTTTTGCGAATTTAGAAAATTCTGTAGATGCAGATTCTAAAAAGGAAATCATTCTTTCCATGCCGTTTTTTAATAATTCAATATCTTTTTTTATCTCTAGCATTTTTTCATTTGTTTTTTCTTTCATTTCAATAAGATTTTGTCCAATTAAGAGTAGCCTATCTTTGAGAATTTTTTGTCTTTCTTCTAAACTTCTCACCTTAGAATTCATGTCTCCCATTTGCTGTCCAGCCTGAGGATTTGTTTCTTCCGCCATAAAATGAAGATGTTAAACAACTTTAAAATTGTTGTGTTTGTTTTATACAAAATATTTTAAACAGACGCCACTTTTTTTATTCATGGAATTTGGACAGGAAACTCCTCTTTATTCTTCAGAGGTGCAAAGAGAAGGTGGTGAAGATGTTCTTTATATTAATTACCTTGGGGCACCTTATGTGCCGGGGTTAGCCGAGTCGCCAGAAGTTATGGGGAGGACGATTGACGCCCTTATAGAAAATCCAAATGTGACGAGGATTGTTTTTGTTCAGCAAAAAAATTATAATTATGATTTTAAAGAAACGGCTTTGCTTTTAGAGGTAGCTCAACTTTATATTTATTTTTTAAAGCAAGAAGAAATTCTGTCTCAGGCAAAGTTAATTACAAATCAACCGCAATTTTTTACACAGCGTTATAATTCTGTATTTTCTTTTTTGTTTTTGTTGAAACAAGATCCAATTGCTTCCAGGAGTGAATTAGTGAAGTTAATTATTGAAGCAAGAATTCTTTTAGAGAAAATTGGGGTGGATGCGCAAGTAGACCAGAGGGGTTATATTCATTTTTTAGAAAGATTATTAAGTAAATTGGAATCAACAGGATTGATACAAGAAGCGCTCCCGCATTTAGAAACATATCAAAAAGGAAGTCGGGGAATTTATTCTAGAATTTTCCAAGCAGATATCATTCCGAATTTTACTTTTACAAGATTAGTTTCTGATTTGCCAGAAGATGTAGAGATTATTGACCAGTATGAAATTTCAGGAGATAAAGACGATAAGTCGTTTGTAACAATTTTGAAAAGAAAAAATGAATCCAAATTGGTTTATCATCTTAACCCCCCAGAAAATACCTTGACAGAAGAGCAGGGAGTTTTGCTTAATCTTGCGAGGGGAGTTTTAATTGAGCACCAGCCCAAGGCAGAGGAGTTTGTTGATACAGAAAGAACACGGCAAGTTTTTTTTAATATTTCTAAAGATTTGTTGCAAGATTTGGCTCAAGCGAAAGGGATTAAATTGGGATATTCTGATTTGAATAAGTTGGCTACTATTTTGGTAAGGCACACTATTGGATTTGGATTGATTGAAGTTTTGCTTCAGGATAAAAAATTGCAGGATATTGTTTTGAATGCACCAATTCCATTGCTTACAATCTTTGTAAGACATCAAGATTATGATGAATGTTCAACGAATATTTTGCCGAGTCAAGAGGATGTTGATTCTTGGGCTGCAAAGTTTAGAATGCTTTCTGGGCGCCCATTAGATGAAGCTAATCCGATTCTTGATACCCAATTAGAGATTGGAAAGATAAGGGCGAGAATTGCGATTATACAAAAGCCACTTTCTCCAGATGGGTTGGCTTATGCTATTAGGAGACATAGAGATGAGCCTTGGACTTTGCCCCTTTTTGTGAAAAACAAAATGATTAATTCTTTTACTGCGGGTTTGTTAAGTTTTTTAATTGACGGTGCAAGAACACTTCTTGTTGCAGGAACGAGAAGTTCCGGGAAAACATCTTTATTAGGAAGTTTGTTGTTGGAGATTTCTCCAAAATCTAGAATTATTGTAATTGAAGATTCATTGGAATTGCCTGTAGAATCTTTGAGGAAATTAAAATATGATATTTTAAGAATGAAAGTTAGATCTGCTTTGTTGAAAACAACCACAGAAGTTTCTGCAGATGATGGAATAAGAACTAGTTTGAGGTTGGGTGATTCTTGTTTAATTATTGGTGAAGTTAGAAGTGTTGAAGCTAAGGCATTGTACGAAGCGATGAGAGTTGGGGCGTTGGCAAATGTGGTTGCAGGAACAATTCATGGTGCTTCTCCTTATGGGGTTTTTGATAGAGTTGTTAATGATTTAGGAGTTCCTGCTACGAGCTTTAAAGCTACAGATATTGTGGCGGTTTGTAATCCGATAAAATCCCCAGATGGTTTACATTCTTGGAGACGACTTGTGCAATTAACTGAAGTGAGAAAGCATTGGCAAAAAGACCCCATGGAAGAAAAAGGATTTGTAGATTTATTAAAATATAATATTGATAAAGATGAGCTTGAACCGAGTGATGATTTGATTAATGGAGAGAGTGAAATAATTAAAAATGTGGCATCGAATGTTCGGGGTTGGGCAGGAAATTGGGATGCGGTCTATGATAATATTCTTCTCAGAGGAAAAATTAAACAAGAATTAGTAGACACAGCTGAAAAAACAAAAGATTTTGATTTGCTTGAGGCTAAATTTAATACTCTTGCTAATCATGCATTTCATGAAATTTCTAGCGAAGTGATAGCAGAAACAGGTCTCCCTTTGAGTGAAGATGTTTATCCTAAATGGAAAGATTGGCTTTCTAAGCAGATTAAGGGTAGAAAGATTTAAGAAAATTTTTTAAAGAGGAAAAGACTTGATTGAAGATGGCAAAACGTTATGGGATAGATATAGGAAATACGGGGTATGAGGATGCTACTTCATTATACAGAGAAGCAGTATGGGATGCAAAAAAAAGTAAGCGGTCTATAAATGGGCCAGCACAGATAGATGTAATTAGAAAATTTACTGGTGCTGCAGGATTATTTGAGGAAGGAAAAAATTATTCTAAAGCACAAAAAGCTTTAGAAGGTGCTAAAAATTATTTAAGTGATTCTCATATTGGGGGGGAAATGAATATTCGGTTAGAAAAAAATATAGAAAGTAGGTTAAAAAAAATAGAAGGAAAGATGCCTTCTAAACGAAAAGGGATATTTGTAAATTCCCCTTTTGTCTTTGCAACTTTTGCAGTTGTTAGTTTGTTGAGCGCATTGTTTTTTATTTCATTTGATTTAACAGGAAATATTATTTTAGGAGATGCTCAAACAAATTTGGGATTCTTGGCAGCAGGGTTATTTATGCTGGGTTTAGTGTTTGTATTCTTATATTTTAAAAGTAAAAACAAATTTTTAATTAAGAAATCCAAATAATTTTTCTAAACATTTATTAACCTTTTATCCTTAATTTTAAAAAGATGGTGAGCTGGGTTGGTTTTGCATGGCAAGTAGAAATTATTGCAGTAGCAATTTTAATTTATGCTTTGGTAGTGTTTTTAAGAGCGATAATAAAATTAGATAAAGAATTTAGATTAGCTCTTTTATTGGTTTTAAGTTCTGTGATAATTAATGTGGCTTTGGGGCTTATGATGGGGGTTTTCATAACTTCTGGAGCTGAATCAGAACAATTGATTGGGCTTTGGGTAATTCGTCCTATTGTTACTCTTGTTGTAGCAGTTTTAATTTTGTTCGGTGCAAGAAAATTTGTGTCTGCAATGAATACAAGAAACGAATAATTCTAAACATTTATTAATTCTATTCTGATTTTATTTAAAAGAGGAAAATGCCAAAGAAATTAACTGTTGAAGAGGTTCTTAGGAAGCATGGTGGAAAGATAGAGCGCCAGATTGGAGCGATGCCCAAGAAGACGAATTATAGTCAAGAATATATTAAATTTAAAAAAGAAATTTCTCCAGAACTCGGGCGTTATGAAAAATGGTGTAGAAGTTTAGGGCAGATTATCAAACTTAAAGTTTCTAAAAAAGATGAAGATAAAATACGGAAACACCTTGAGATAGCACATTTGAATGTTGAACCTTGGCAATCTTTAACCCTTAGTGTAATGGGTTTTTTGGCAATGTTCTTGTTAAGTTTAATAATTTCCATAGCAATAACTTTTATTAATGGAAGTTTAGCAGCGTTTCCTTTTTCCTTTTTCATTTTAATGATTGTATTTTCAATTTTTATTTTTTATTTTGTGAATAATTATCCAGAAAGATTAGCAAATAAATGGCGTCTTAAAGCATCTTCTCAGATGGTTCCTGCAATTTTGTATATTGTAGTTTACATGCGACATACGCCAAATTTAGAGAGGGCTGTTGCTTTTGCATCGCAACATTTAGAGCCGCCTCTTGCATTGGACTTTAGGAAAATTTTCTATAATGTAGAAGTGAGAAAGTTTTCAACGATTAAGGAAAGTTTAGATAATTATTTGGACTCTTGGAAAGATTATTCTCTGGAATTTGTGGAAGCTTTTCATTTGATTGAAAGTAGTTTATTTGAACCAGATAATGCTCGAAGAATTTCTACTCTTGAAAAAGCATTGCAAGTTGTATTGGATGGAGTTTATGATAGGATGTTGAAGTTTACCCATGATGTTAGAAGTCCTTTGACAAATGTTTATATGTTGGGAGTTGTGTTACCTACCTTGGCTTTGGCATTATTACCTCTTGCATCTGCTATGCTTGGAGGATTATTAACAGGTTATCATATTTTTATTATGTTTAATCTTCTTGTTCCTTTTTTTGTATTTTATCTTACAGATAAAATAATGTTGTTAAGACCGGGAGGTTATGGGGAAACAGAATTGTTGGAAAAGAATCAATTTTATGCAGAATATAAAGATAAAAAACATTATGGTAAGGCTTTGCTGATTTGTTTGCCTTTTTTACTTATTGGACTTTTGCCTTTGATTGCACAATATACGCCGATTATGGAATTGATGGGGTTGCAAAAAGATTTTACCTTTGCAGATATTGGACTGGGTTTATTTGGAGAGGAAAACTTTTTTGATTTTAAAGAAACTGCAATAGGAATTGTTGGACCTTTTGGGGTGGGTGCTTTGTTATTAGGAATGTTTATTCCAGTAGGAATGGCTTTATTTTTTATTATAGCATACAAAGATAAAACTAAAAAATTAATTCAAGCGAGGAGGAAGACAAAACAATTAGAAAAAGAATTTAATAATTCTCTTTTTCAATTAGGGAATCGGATAGGGAATGGTATGCCTCCTGAACTTGCTTTTGGTAGAGTTGCAGAATCTTCTAAGGGATTAATGACTGCGGATTTTTTTAGAAGGGTGAATTATAATATTCAGCAAGGGGGATTGAGTGTTGAGAAAGCGATTTTTGATAAGAAGAGGGGAGCCATGGTTTTGTATCCTTCAAGTATTATTGCGACAAGTATGAGAATTTTGGTCGAGTCTTCGAAGAAAGGTTTGAAGATTGCAGCAATAAGTTTGATGAGCATTTCAGAGTATGTTAAGAATATGCAAAAGATTACTAACCGACTTAAGGATATGTTAGCAGAGATAGTTTCAGATATGAAAAGTAATATGACTTTCCTTGCACCGTTGCTTTCTGGGATTGTTGTGGGCTTAGCGTTTATGATTACTTCTATTTTAAACAAATTGAATCTTGCTAGTTTATCTGGGGGAGATGTAGGAATAGGAAATCTCGGAAGTATTTTGAATATTTTTGATTTAACGAAAATGATTCCCCCTTATTTCTTGCAAATAATAATTGGTATTTACATAATCCAAATAGTTTTCATTCTTACTGGAACTCTTGTTACAATAGATTCTGGAGAAGATAAATTAGAAAAGACCCACAAGGTTGGACAAAATTTGAAAAAAGGAATCTTACTTTACTTTGTCACAGCAGTTTTATCAACACTTGCGTTATTTGTTTTGAGTTCTGTTGTCTTGGGGAACTTAGGATAACATTTATTAATTATCTGTTGCTTTTTGTTTTATGAAAAAGAGGAGTAAAAATAAAAGATTTTCCTACTACAATTTTTTTCCAAAAAATCGCAAGGCAATTATTTCAGAGTATCTTCCCTGGCTGTTGATTGCCATTGCTGTTCTTGCAATCCTAATGATAACTATTTTTTTATTAAAGGGACAGGGAGTTTCTTTGATAGACAAGATTAAGGAGTTGCTTGGGGGAGGCAGATGACAGAGTTAACTACAAGTCAATTAATAAAAATCATTCTTGGAATTTTTGTTGTAGTTGCAGTAGTGATAGGAGTCTTTTTATTCTTTAAGGGAAATGTAATTGATTTTTTTAAGAATCTACCTGGAACAGAAGAACCCTCTGGGGGAGCTGGAGCTTCAAAAGAGATAGGAGAAGAAGTTGAGGGAGAGACTCTAGAAATTCCTGGAGAAGAAGGTGAAGAAGAAACTGATTTGTCTTGCGAAGAATCAGATTGTACTTCTACTCTTCCAGAAGAATTGAGTTGCAGACTTGGAAATGTTTTTGGTTATTTGCATAAATGTTCTCGAGGAGAATGTGTTAGAACAAGGGTGAAAAAAAAGATTTATGATTGTGAATTTGGTTGTACTGATGGAGAATGTGATGTTTCTAAAGAAGAAGAAGCTGAAGAAGAAATTCCTGAAGAAGAAGATGAAGAAGAAACTGATTTGTCTTGCGAAGAATCAGATTGTACTTCTACTCTTCCAGAAGAATTGAGTTGCAGACTTGGAAATGTTTTTGGTTATTTGCATAAATGTTCTCGAGGAGAATGTGTTAGAACAAGGGTGAAAAAAAAGATTTATGATTGTGAATTTGGTTGTACTGATGGAGAATGTGATGCTTGTTTGCCTACTGGAACTATTATTGGAAAAAATGTTTTGGTGATTGGAACTCCCAGTGGGTCTTGTTGTGATGAAGCTTATTGTGCTGAAAGAGGGTTTTTGGGAATGTGTAAGGAATATAAGTGTGGATAAAATGAATAAAAAAGGATTTTTACTTGGAGAAGAAACTCTGAAAGTGGTGCTTGCGGTAATTGGTATTGGATTTTTAGTTTTTTTCTTAATGTCTCTTTATTATTCTTTTAATCGTAATAAGGATTTAGAACTTGCAGAATCTTCTTTAAATTATTTAATAGAACAAATTGAGTTAGAGAGCGAAGAAGCAGAAATTTACAATCCCGACAAATGGATATTGGCATCTTATAATAGGGGAGATATGCCTGAACTTTATTTGGGGAGGGATTGGGAAAATTGTATTTGTATTTGTGAAAAAGATTGTTCCAAAACTCAAAATACTGAAATGGTTTGTGTAGAAAGCGAGTATTCTATTTCCCCCGCAAGCATTGAAATTGACTCGCCCTTGAATTTAGAAATTAATCCTATAAATAAAGTGATAACTAAAAAATAAAATGGATATAGATGTTTTAATAAAATATTTAATGTGGATTGTTCTTTTTATCTTGGCTTTGACTGGATTATATTTTATGTTTAAAAAATTGGGGATTATGTAATGAAAAAAATTAACAAAAAAGGGGAGATGACTTCTAAGCAAATAGTTACGCTTATAATTTTGATTACTAGTTTTGTGGTGCTCTTGATTTTATTTTTTAGATTGGATTTGGGGAGAGTAACTGATTCTGAAATTTGTCATAACTCTGTTGTTTTATCTGCTGCAGGTAAAAGTTTGGTAAGTGAACTTGATTGTAAAACAGCATATGTTTGTATTTCTGGGGGAGAAGAATGTGAAGGAATTGTTCCGACAGAGACAGCTAAAATTAATATGAAAAAAGAAGAAAAAATCGTTAAGGAAGAAATTATGCAAGTTTTAGCTGATGAGATGGTAGATTGTTGGTGGATGTTTGGGGAGGGAGAATTAATTTATGCCCCTAACGCCGACGGGTATCATTGTGCACTTTGTAATGTTGTGAAATTTGATTCTTCTATTCAAGAAAAATTTCCAGAATTAACTTATGCAGAATTTTATAATTATTTATCTATAATAGAAAAAACAGAAAATAAAAATTATTTAGAATATCTTTATGGAACTTATAATTTGGAAATGGTGAAAGAAAAAAATAAGAAAATAAACATAGATACAGATAAGATTTCTACTGCAGAAAAATTTGTCGTTCTCACAGGAATTGATCCTAGGATAGTATTGGTTGATAAAGTTATTTTTCCTTGGCTTGTAAAGTATGACCAGATAAAAACAAAAACAAAGTGTGAGGTTTTTGATATTACTCAAGCTTAATTATGAAACATTTATTAATCTTATTTGGTTTTTTGTCTTATGAGGAAACTTTCTAAAAAGGGGAATATTCTAACAGAGTATATTATTTTTATTGTCTTAAATTTATTTTTTGCAACAATTCTTATTTTATTTTTAGCTTCGCGGATGGGCGCGGGGGGGGTTTTGGAAGAGGGATATGCAAAGCAAATAGCATTAAGTTTGGATGCTGCAAAACCAGGGATGAGAATTTATATTGGAATGGAAGGTGCATTTGAGGTAGCAAAAAAAGAATTGGGAGAGGGAAGCATTGGAGGATTGGTAGGAATTGAAGGGAATATTGTGACGGTGCGACTTCAGGAAGGTTTGGGATATTCTTATTCTTTTTTTAATAATGTGGATGTTACAACTTATTTAGATCCTTCAACTAATTTGGGTTATATCTTTATTGTGGACGAAATAAAATGAAAAATAAAAAAGGAGATAAAATATTTTCAGCGTATTGGTTTATAATTCTTTTTGCAGTAGCTGCTGCTGTGGTTTATATGGTTTCTATTTTTTATGGGATGCCTTATGATGCAAGGAATTTTGAAGCAGAAATACTAACAAACCAAATTGCAGATTGTTTATCCCAAGGAGGATATCTTAAAGGTAATTCTTTTTTGGGTTCTGATTCTTTAAGCATGTTTTTAGAAGAATGTGATTTGACTTTTGATGTTGAAGATACTTATGGCTGGGAAGAACAAGGGCAATATTATGTAGAAGTTCATTTATATGATTTTGATGAAAATGCTTCAACAGGAATAGGGGAAGAAGTTTCTAATTTTATTGTGGGAAACAGTAACCTAAAAACTTCTTTCATGATGGAAATAGCAGCGCAAGAGAAAGGAAATAAGGAGTTGGTGGTGATTCATTATACTGCGGGGTATACTTTGGCAGGGGCAATAAATGAGTTTGATGGAAATGAGCATAAAAGTATTCATTATATTATAGATAGGGATGGAACAGTAGTAACGAGAAAAGATGAAGATAAAACTGCTTATCACGCTGGATGTGAATTTGGTAGACCTTATTGTGAAGAAGGTAATGATGTAACCCCTGCTCCTGGAGAAGATTGTTGTAGAAGGGGAACAAACTCAAGGTCTATTGGAATTGAGTTAATTAATCTGGGTTATGCTTGTGGTTGGGAAAATAATAAAGAACTTTGTCAAAATTTAGGAGTGGTTGAGTTAGATTACTTTTTTCTTGAAGCAACATCTGACAAAGAAGGTTTTTGTGGAGTTAGTACAGGAATTTGGGAGGAATATTCTGATGAACAAATAGATGCTTTATCTACTTTAGTTGCAGGAGTGGTTTCCCAGAATAATATTCCCATTGATAGAGAACATATAGTTGGGCATGATGAGATGGATCCTTGTCGGAAGAAAGATCCTGGTCCAGCATTTCCTTGGGAGGTATTTATGGGGAAAGTTAAGGAAAGAGCAAAATTAGACTCTTCTGTTGGAAGAAATTTTTATGTTTTAGATAGAGCAGGAAATCAGTATGTGGTTCAAATTTTAACAATTGTAGATAAAGTAGAAAAAAATGCTAAATAAAATAAATTTAAAAAAAGCGTCAATCGGGGAAACAATGACTTGGGTAGTGGCAACAGCAATTGTCGTCGTCGTTTTGCTTGCTTCTGTATTTATTACTTCTCTTTTAGCAAAAACTAAATCTGTTGATAGGAATTTTTTATCTGGAGGAGGAGAAGATTTGGTGGTGACAAAATCTTTGTCTGCTTATTTGTTAACAGAAGAAAATGGAGAAAACGTTTTTGAGCAATTGATGGATAATAAAGATTCAGAAGATATTGGAGGAATTTTTGGAGAATTTAATGGAAATTTAGCAGAAGATATTTTCTTGAAATTATATGTTGAAGATTATAGTGCAAGTAAAATTTGGTTAGGAACTTATTTGAAAGGATATGGTCATAGAGGAAATAGTTATTTTCGTACATCCCCAGTGGATTTTATTCTGGAATCTGGAATTCTGCTAATAGAAGTAAAAAAAGGGCAAACTTTTGTTGTGAATCAAATAGAACTTGATGAAAAGAATTGGTTTGTGGTGGCGTTAACAAATTAAAATGAAATTAAAAATGAAAAATAAAAAAGCAGATATTACGATTACAATTTTAGTAATATTGATTACTTCAATTTGTATTTTAACCATAACTAGTTTTCTTGTATCTAAGGAAAAAGTTCAATCAAATTATTTGGGGTTGGAACTTTTTGAAGGAATGAGTGCTGATGTAGAAACATTTTATTTTTATTTAAATGCAGGATTTACTGAAAGCGAAGCAGCAGAAAAAATTGGAGCAGAAATGGAAGGGAGCAAGTTGGTAATTGATAAAATTTTTAAAGAGAATAAAGATGATTTAGTTTCTGTGCATTATAACATGAGTGTCGTTAGAGGGTCCTAAAAATTGTTTAAGCAGAAGTTTTATAAATAAAATAATCTTAAATTGAATATGCAGAATAAAAGAGGGCAGGGGTTGAGTACTAATGCAATTATACTTATTGTTCTAGGAGTTGTAATCTTGGTTGTGATGATAGTCGGATTTACTATGGGTTGGTCTAATATTGCACCGTGGATATCAAATGAAAATGTTGATACAATTGTTACTCAATGTCAAACAGCTTGTTCGACGATGAGCGTGTATGATTTCTGTACTAAAAAAAGAGAATTAACTGCAAGCGGTTTGCCTGAGGGTGAAAAGAGTGTTACTGAAGATTGTCAATTCTTTGCCGATACAGCAGGATATGAAAGTTATGGGATAGCAAAATGTCCTAGTTTAACTTGTCCTACAATAGTAAGTTAATTAAATTAATTTCTTGTGTGTTGTTTATGGATTATGCATTTTCTCAAAAAAGAAATAAAGGTAAAAGTAAAAAAAAGGAAAAGAAAAAACATCCATATAAAAAAGGTGGAAGTGCGAGGGTGAGATTGCCAAAAGAAAAATCAAAATAGTTTTATAAATTCCTTTTTCTAATTCTTATTATGTTTGAGGTGATTTTTTTATGGGGTTTGGCTTTAGTTTGGATTATATTCGCAACAATTCAAGATTGGAAAAGTAGGGAGATTGCTAATTGGCTTAGTTTTTCTTTGATAGTTTTTGCATTGGGATTTAGATTTTTTTATTCATTGTTTATGGGGGGTAATTTTTCATTTTTTTATCAGGGATTGTTTGGATTAGGAATCTTTTTTGTATTAGGAAATATTTTTTATTATGGAAAAATTTTTGCAGGAGGTGACGCAAAATTAATGTATGCCATGGGTGCTGTGTTGCCCATTTATGGAACCATTATAGAGAATGCTCAATTTTTTCTTACATTCTTACTTTTATTCTTTTTCGCCGGTGCTGTTTATAGTTTGATTGTTAGTGGGGGGTTAGCGATAAGGAATTTTAAAAATTTTAAAAAAGAATTTGGTAAACAATTTAAGAAAAATAAAAAATTATTTTATCTTACTTTGTGTGCTGGTTTAGGAATTATGCTTTTGGGTTTTGTTGAAGCTTCATTTTTTATGTTTGGAGTTTTGCTTTTTATTACAGCGTATTTATATATTTTTGCAAAAGCAGTTGATGAATCTTGTATGGTTAAGACGATGAATGTAAAAAAATTAACAGAAGGAGATTGGCTTTACTCTGATTTAAAATTCGGAAGGAAAAAAATCAAAGCAACATGGGACGGGCTCACAAAAAAAGATATAATTGCTATAAGAAAGAATTGTAAAAATGTCAAAATAAAACAAGGAGTGCCTTTTACCCCTGCATTTTTGTTAAGTTTAATAATTTTATTTTTATTTTACTTATTGGATATTAATCTATGGGCTCTTTTGTTTTAAGGAATCCTTTTTGGAAGCCAGAGCTTTTCTTTAATTTTTTTTAACATTGGTTTTTCTATTGGTTTTTTTGGTTCTGCTAAAATTTTTTTTAAAGAAGCTTCAAGTTCTTCTGATGAAGCTTTATGTCTCTCTGATTCTAAAGTTTCATTTTTGTAAACAGGAATA
Source organism: Candidatus Woesearchaeota archaeon (assembly GCA_964444095.1). Classification (GTDB taxonomy): domain Archaea; phylum Nanobdellota; class Nanobdellia; order Pacearchaeales; family GW2011-AR1; genus JAGLWP01. The sequence goes on from CAYUEW010000001.1 coordinate 18,574, forward strand.
AGATTTATTATTCGATGTCCAAACAAACTGGAAGGGGTAACTAAAACATCCTTGGGGTTTAATTTAGATTTTAATAACTTGGAAATTTCTTTTGCTAAGTCTGTTGCTGATTGGGGAATTTCTTCAGAATGTTTTTTTGGGAGAATTAAAACATGCCCTTCAGAAATAGGATTAATTTCAAGAATGGCAATTGCATCTTTGTTTTTTCCAACATTATAAGAGCTTGCTTCTCCAGAAATAATAGAGCAGAAAATACATTGTTGATCCTGCATGATGTTATTTTGTTTTAGAAATTCTTCTAATTGTGCTGCGTTCATAGCAGTAATCTGTTGTTTTGCAGATTCTTTTTTGTCTTCGGGAAAAGTTGTTTCTATTTGTTTTACTATTTGTTCTTTGATTTGGGTAATCTGTTCTGTAGGTAGCATAGAATAAGTTAGAAAAAGAGATTAATAAGTTTTATTGATTTGCGTGGATGTATTCTACATAATCGTGAAGGCTTTTCATTTCTCCCATTATTGCATCGGGTATAGCTATTCCTAAGACTTCCTCAAAATTAAATCCTACTTCATATGTATCTAGGCTATCTAATCCATAACCTTCTTTCAATAAAATTTCTTCCTTAATATTTTCTGGATAATAATAACATTTTCCCCTTTCTTCTAAAGAAAGATGTTTTCCATGTAGCATCCCTGTCCTTTGGATATTATCATTTAAAACTTCTGCTATTTTTTCTTTTCCTACTTCTAATATTCTCTCTTTGTTAATTGTTCCCATATAATTGTATGAGATTGCTTGTTTATAAAAATAATTCTTTTAGAAAATATCTATCCAAAAGCTCTTCGCATATCTAAAACTTCTACAGAATTAACGTTTTCCATTTTCCTTAATCCTTCTTCAATGGGGTCGAGAGGCGTTTCTTCATCAATATCAAAAGAAGTAATTACTGCTTTTAATCCAAATGCGATTGGTTCTTCATCAAAAACACATTTTCTCCCTTGATTATTTTCAATTATTGTTTTTGCAGATTCTTTGATTTGCTCTAAGTCAACTTCTGGAGAGGTTGGCATAAGTTTCAATTTGATTAGTGTTGTTCCCATGTTTTATTTTAATAAAATGAATTTATAAGGTTTGAGGTAGATTAATTGTTAATAATATCTTCTTCCTTGAACCAAAGTTTTATTTCTTTTTCTGCATTTTCTGTTGAATCTGAGGCATGTATAACTGTTTCATAACATCCAGTTAAGCTATTTACGCAACCATACTTTCTCCTTAATGTTTTAAAATCAGCTTCATCTGGATTCGTTGCACCAGCAATCTTTCTTATTTTTTCTATTGCACTTTCTCCTTGATAAACCAATGCAATTACTGCTTCATTATTATGTAATTCTCCTGTTAGGTGTTTAACAAGTTCATTGAAAAAAGGTTTTTCCTTATGAACACCATAATGTGTTTCTGCAAGTTCTTTGGGAACTTTAACCATTTTCATTGCAATTAATTTTAAACTAAGATAATCTAATTCAGAGAGAATGTTCCCTGCAAGCCCATTAGCCATTGCATCTGGTTTGATTAAAACTAAAGTTTGTTCATCTTTCATATATAATTGGGTAACAAATCTTTTTTAAATTTTTTGGAAGAATTTTGCTATAACAATACTTAAAAACATCTAGCTTTTTTTCTAGAGATGGTGGATAATTATGAGAGGGTTTTAGAAAAAATTGCTCAGATTTCTAAAGTAGAAAAAGAAGAGATTGAAAGAAAGGTGGAAGCAAAGCGAGCTAAACTTTCTGGACTCATTAGTAAAGAAGGGGCCGCTCAAGTAATTGCTGCTGAGTTAGGAATTTCTTTTGATAATGAAAGATTAAAAATTGAAGAATTACTACCTGGAATGAGAAAGGTCAATCTTATTGGAAAAGTAATTAATTTATCTCTAGTAAGAACATTTACAACAAAAAAAGGAGAGGAGGGAAAAGTTGTAAATATCTTTTTAGCAGATGAGACTTCAAACATAAAAGTTGTTTTATGGGATACAAATCATATAGCTTTAATTGAAGAAGGAAAAATTAAAGAAGGGAGCATGGTAGAGATTGCAAATGGTGCAATGAGAGATGGGGAACTGCATTTGGGTAGTTTTTCAGAGATAAAACCAAGTGGAGAAGCAATTGAAAATGTTAAGACAGAAAAAATTGTTAAAGAGAAAGATATAGCTGATTTTAAAATTTCAGATAACGCGGGAGTAAGGGCATTTATTGTACAAGCGTTTGAACCTCGATTTTTTCATGTGTGTCCAGAATGCAAGAAGAAAGTTATACCTGAAGGGGAAGGTTTTGTTTGTGGTGTGCATGGAACAGTTAGTCCTGAAAAAAGAGCAATCCTTAATCTGGTTATTGATGATGGGACAGAATCTATTCGTGCAGTATTATTCCATGAAACTATCTCTGGGTTGGGAATTTCGGATTTAGAAAATGCGGAAAAAATGATAGAACAGAAAAAAGAATTGTTGGGCAAAGAAATGTTTTTTTTAGGGAATGTAAGAATGAATAGTTATTTTAATAATCAGGAATTTATAATTGAAAATGTAAAAAATATAGAGGTTGGAGAACTTATTGCAAAGTTGGAAGCAAATTAGATTTCTGGGTGTATATTCTATCAGATATATGTTAGGCGAATAATCTTTATAAATAGGAAGTGGTTTTGTTTTTTATGGTTATTAAGAAAGCTGAGAAGAAAAAAGAGGATGAAGAAGTTTCTGATACAAAAGAAGATTCTGGAGATCCAAAATTAACTGATTTACCTGGGATTGGGCCCGCAGTTTCAGCTAAATTAGAATCAGCAGGGGTTTATGATATGATGAGTTTGGCAGTTATGGGGCCTACAGAATTAGGGGATGCTGCAGGAGTTAGTCCAGCTGTTGCAAGAAAAGCCATTCAAGCTGCAAGGAACATGTTGGATTTGGGATTCAGTGATGGTTTAGAATACGCAAAGAAAAGAGCTAATATTTCATATATCGCAACAGGAAGTCAAAGTTTTAATGAACTCTTGGGGGGAAAGGGTGTTCAGAGTAGAGCAGTAACAGAAGCGTTCGGTGCTTATGGTTCTGGTAAAACTCAACTGGGTTCTACATTAGCTGTTAATGTGCAACTTCCTACAGAACAAGGGGGAGCAAATGGTAAGTGTGTTTTTATTGATACAGAAGGAACTTTTAGACCGGCAAGAATAAGACAAATCGCGGAAAACTTGGGAGCGAATCCTGAAAAGGTTTTGAAAAATATTTTTGTTGCAAGAGCATTTAATTCAGACCACCAAATTTTATTATTGGAAAAAATTTCAGAAATGATTAAAGCAGGTGAGCCGATTAAGTTATTGATAGTTGATTCTTTGACGGCGCATTTTAGGGCAGAATTTGCTGGGCGAGGACAACTTGCAGATAGACAACAAAAGTTGAATAGATATATGCACAATTTAATGAAACTTGCAGAACAACATAATCTTGCAGTTTACGTAACCAATCAAGTGATGGCGAATCCTGCACAGATGTTTGGTGATCCCACAACAGCAATTGGGGGGCACATAGTAGGACATGCATCAACTTATAGAATTTATTTGCGAAGAGGGAAGAAGGATTCTCGAGTTGCAAAATTAGTTGACAGTCCTGATTTGCCAGACAATGAAGCTATATTCTTTTTGAGTGACGCTGGTGTTATCGACGAGTAAATTACTTTTTTTACTTTTGTAATCCTTTTGATTGTAACCTTAAATTTATGAAAAAAAGAAAAAGATTTATAAACAATAAATTTTTATATCTAACATAGTTAGTTTAGCTATATAAAAAAAGATGGTTGATAAGATTAGTAAAAAAACATTAATGAATGTATTCTTTGCAGTAACTTTAATATTACTTTTTGCAGTGTTTGTTTTTGCTACAACTGCTTTTTCAGCAAGTGTGGTAACTCGTGGAAATTATTCTGGGAGTATTTTTTTGAATGCTTCAACAACTCTTAATACAACATTAAATGATTATAATGCAACATATTTTTATAATGCAAGTGGGGGTGCGACAGGCAGTAGCATGACTCTAGGTAATAATTTAACAAGGACACTTGGAAATGAATCTTCAACAGATAATGATTTTAATGTTACTATTGATATAACTTCATTAGGATTAGTTGATGCAATTATATATAATATATCTTGTTATGTTGATAATGGAACTAATCAGGAGTTTACTTCCGTTATCAATGTGACTTTTGATCAAACTCCTCCAAGCGTGAACTTTACAGATACAACTTCTTCAGTGGTAAATAATGGGAATTATACTTCTGCAGAATTAGGAACAATCAATATTAATATTAGTGCTTTAGATGTAATTGATAGACTTAAGGTAATTAATGGTTCTGGTTCTGTTTATATAAATGTTACTTATTTAAATGGAACATATGCCCCAATAGATAATTGGACGAGAGCATTAAATCTTTCTACAACAAACATATTTTTTAATACAAGTGTAAATGTTACTGATTATCCTGACGGGAAATATAACATCACTGTTTGGGCAAATGATACAATGAGTGATACTTTGCTTGCAACCCAGAATGTGAATAGTTCAGAGCACATTCAAATTACTATTGATGACACTGCACCTAGTTCGGTTACTTTAACTCAATTAACATCTAATACTACAACAACCCAAAATGGCATAACTATTACTGCAGTAGATGTGACTAGCGGAATTAATAATTGTATAATTGATGGGTTAGCAGGAGACACAATAACTGGAACGGGAAGTGGAGCCCAAACATTAATTCATGCTGGATTAAATTGTGGAACATCCTACTCTTATACTGTGACTTGTTATGATCAAGCAGGAAATGGATTATCTTCTTCTTCAACAAGTTTTTCTACAACTACTTGTGGGAGTTCATCTAGTGGAGGAAGTAGCACCACTACAACAACATCAACACTTGAAAAAGTTAATGTGATGAGCATAAGTTCTGGGAAGGAGGCAACAATTTCTAATTTTGCTGAAGAAATGGGAGTAAAACAAATAAGAATTCAGGTAAGAGAAGAATCAAATAATGTAAGAGTTACTGTTAGGAAATTTGATAGTGAACCTGCAGAAATTACCACGTCAAAAACAGGGAATGTTCATAGATATTTTCAAGTTGAAACAGAGAATTTAGGTAATAAATTAGAAAGAGCAGTTCTTACAATTAGAGTACAGAAGAATTGGTTATTAGATAATACAATAGATAAAGCAAATATTGCTTTGTTTAGGTTTGATGAATCTGCAGGGACTTGGAATGAATTATCTACAGTATATACTGAAGAAGATGAAGATTATTATTACTATGATGTTGAATTAGAATCATTTAGTTACTTCGCAATTAGTGAAAAAGCATTAGTCGGAGAAGAGGAAGAAGAAACTTCAGGAGGTTCTTTCTGGGATGCTCTTCCTTTGTGGTTATGGATTGTAATTGGAGTAGTAATCTTGGGCGCAGTAATTGGTGGTGGGGTTGCTACTAAAAAAAGAAGATAAGTTTTTAACTTCTTATAATTTTTAATTTGTATGGATACTAATTGGTTTATAGGAGATTTTCATATTCATTCTCGTTTTTCTAGAGCTTGTAGTCGTAATATAACTTTTGAAAATCTTGTAAAATGGGCAAAGATAAAAGGGTTGCATCTTCTTGGCACAGGAGATTTTACACATCCTATTTGGTTTTCTGAGATTAAAGAGAAATTAGTAGAAAAAGATGGGCTTTATTATTATCAAAATTTTCCTTTTGTAATTACTGGAGAAATTTCATTAATTTATACTCAAGAGAAAGGGAGGAGAATTCATTTGGTTGTTTTAGTTCCTAATATTGAAATTGCAGAAAAAATTAATTCTTATTTTGATACTAAAGGTAGAAGAGATTATGATGGGAGACCTATTTTTAAAATTCCAGGCGATGAATTTGTTAGAGATATGATGAATATTTCTAAAGATATAGAGATAATTCCTGCACACATTTGGACACCTTGGTTTGGTTTGTTTGGAAGTATGTCTGGGTTTGATAGTTTGAAAGAATGCTTTAAAGATCAAATTGAAAATATTCATGCGATTGAAACAGGAATTTCTTCAGATCCAGAAATGAACTGGAGAATTCAAGAATTAGAAGACAAAGCGATTGTGAGTTTTTCTGATGCACATAGTTTCTGGCCATTTCGATTGGGAAGGGAAGCAACTATCTTTAAGAAAACAGATTCTTATCAAGGAATTATAGACCAAATAAGAAATAAAACTTTTCTTGCTACAATTGAAACAGACCCTGCTTATGGGAAATATCATTGGGATGGGCATAGGAATTGTAATTTTTCTTGCGAACCTAGCAAAACTCGAGAGTTAGCAGGGGTTTGCCCCATTTGTCAAAAAAAGTTGATTGTGGGCGTGGAAAACAGGGTAGAACAACTTGCTACTAATGTGGTGGGAGTTAAACCAGAAAATGCAAAACCTTTTTTTAAAATTCTACCCCTACATGAATTAATAGCATTAGCTCTTTCTAGTGGGATGCAAAGCAAAAAGGTTTGGACAATATATGATTCCCTTATTGAATTATTTAAAACAGAGTTTAATATTCTCTTGGATGTTTCAGAAGAAGAATTGCATAAAAATAATGTAGATGCGAAATTAATCGAATTAATTTTGAGAAATAGAGCACAAAAAATTAAAGTTAAACCGGGATATGATGGGGTTTATGGAGAAGCTTTGTTTAAAGAAACGCAAGCCACTTTAATTTAATTACTTCGGGATAATTGAAAAAGAAATGTTTTCTTGTTTAGCTTTTTTTTCAATATTATTTAATATTTCTTTAAGTTGATTATCTGCTTCTTTAGCATTTTCAGATTCTGTTTTGATAAAATATTTTCCTGCAGATAAATATTTCACTTCAACATCTTTAATATCGCTTAAAATTTTTTTTATTCTTTCCACACCATTTGGTTCAACGGTGGTAAGGGAAAACTTTTTTTGAACGATTATTTTTTTTGATTTTTGGGCGTTTAATATCTCTAATATTTTTTTGGCATCTTCTTTGCCGACGAGAGTTTCAAGTTCTGAAGGATTTTCTTTTGATTCTGTTAAAAAAGAAAATAAACTATCTTCAGTTAATATTTCTTGGATTATTTTCTCTGCTTTTTCTTTTAAAACACCCTTGAGAAGATTTGCATAACTTTTTTCTTGTTTGGCTTTTTCCAAGACTTCTTTTTTTTCTTTTAATGTTACTCTTCTCAAAGATAAGTCTATATTTCTATCAGACATTCTTAAGACCTTACAGACTATTTTCTTTTTTGGGACTACATAATCTCGTAGGTTTCTGATTCTTCCTGGAGCAATTTCACTCATTACAATGCTTCCTTCACCATATCCTTCTATGTGAACAAATACAATAGTTCCAACTATCCTATCAACAGTGCATAAGACAATATCTCCGACTTCTAATTCCATATTGTATGGAGAAAAATGGGAGTTTTAAACTTTTACTAACTCAATTTCTAAACTCTTTTTCAAACTTTCAATGAATTCGTTTTCTTTTGTTTGTTTTATCATTCCCCCTGCTGCTGCTTCATGTCCTCCGACTTCTCCCCCAATTTTATCGATTACTGCAGATAACATTTGGCGTAAATTTCTTGTAGTTTCTCCCACATTTCTTGCTGAAATTTTTATGTTGTCTTCGTAATAAGCCATTGTCGTGATAATCGTGCCATCTGCGTATAATGCAGAGTTGGATAAGATACTTGCAATGGTTCCTATAATTGTATCTTTGATGTTATCTTTTGCATTGATGATTACAAAACCTTTGCCTTCCACTCTTTCTGCATCTGCAACAAATTTTAGTCCAGAGATTATAAATTGTTTATATTTGACATGGATTGCTTCTGCTTCTTTTTTAGCTTGGGGGATTTCCATGCAGAGTTGAAGTGCGATGTCGCTTCTTCCAAGCCGAGAACAAGCATTAACCATAGCACTTAGTTCTCTTGCATCTTCAAGTTTATTGAAAAATTTTATTAAGAAAATATTCCCTACAATCCCCCGTCGTTTGGCTTGCGGGTTTCTTAACATAATTGAAGTTACTAATCTGGACATTTCTTCTTCATTTAATTCTATTAAACTTTTGTATCGCCCTTTTTCTGGGGTCAATCCTGCTTCTCGTAATAATTCGAATACCCCTTCTGAATTTCCTGTCACGCCAGGGATATAAGGATTGGAGCAATATTCTAAAGTTCGATTTAAGGGCCGTGTTGAAGGATACAAGAGCAATCCTCGTTTTTTCTGAATTTCTCCATCAATTAATACGTCATTATTTAGCCGATTTATGTTTTCATCCATAGAATCTCCCACCATCCCTAAAACTGCTAATTTTGCAAGTTCATTTGCATTAGGGATTAAATGCTTGCAGAAAAGATAAGCTAAACAAGAAGCATTCATTTTATGGTCCCCATTTATTTCCGGATTTATAATATGGATTTCTTTTGGAATGTCTGAAGTTATTTCATGATGGTCTATAATGAAAACTTCTTTTAATTCTGCTTTTGCAATGTGATGCAAACTTCCCGACGCTAAATCTAGAAATAAAATCAATTTATTTTTTGGAAGATTAGAAATGAATTTTTCATCCAAAGTTTTAACAATTTTCACAGAGAATTTTTTGTCAAGTTTTTTTAGAGTTTTAATTAGTATTGTTGCAGAAGTAATGCCGTCTGTGTCAAAATGACTGATGATATACACTTCTTGTCCCTCACTTTTTTCAATGAATAATTTTGCAACGTTTTCTATTTCAGATTCTAAATTGTTAACCCCTTCCCCTTTTTCCATATTTTAAATAGAAATTTATACTTTCTTAAAGTATTTCTTGGCTCTTCGTAATTGAGCGAAAATTCTTACCTTTTCTCTCATAGCCCTTCTGTCTTTTTTGTTTTTTTCAGAGTGTTTCTTAACCCGTTTTAATTTTGTTTCAATGTTCTTTATATCTGGAATAATATATTTATCTCCAAGAATCTGAGATATCTTTTTTTTGTGTTCTTTCGGATGGATATTTTGTTTTCTTAATTCTTCTCCAATCTTTTCGCTAGTAAGTCCTTTCTCTGCTAGTTCTAGAACCTTTTTTTCAAATTCTTCTTGAGTTAATTTCTTTGATTTGTCTTTCGTTTTAGTAGGCATTTTAGTAAATCGCAATTTAATCTTTTAAACTTTGCTATACCCTCTTTAATGAAAATTATTTAAACAATCTTTATTTTTGTATGCTATGGGGATGACAATTGGGGTGTTGAGTCTGAAGGGAGGTGTTGGAAAAACTTCTGTTGTATCTTCTTTAGGAGACGCTTTGTCTGGTTTTGGAAGAAAAGTTTTATTGATTGATGGAAATGTTTCTGCTCCGAATCTTGGTTTGCACTTGAATGTTATCGATCCAGAGGTGACTATTCATCATGTTCTTATGAGAAAAGCTAATGCCAACAAAGCAATTTACAAAGTAGATAACCTCGACGTGATTCCTGCGTCTTTGACAGAAAATCCAACTAATTTACTTAAATTAAGGAATAGAATAAGGAGTTTGAAAAAAAATTATGATGTCATTCTTATTGATTCGCCCCCTGCTTTGAATGAAGAAGCTATGGGAGTAATCCTTGCCTCTGATAAACTTCTTTTAGTAACTACACCAGATTACCCTGCTGTGAAAACTAGTATACAGACTATTAAACTTGCTAAACAACAAGGATTGCCTATCATTGGAATGGTATTAAATAAGGTCCATAATAAAGAATTTGAGATAAATATAGGAGATATTGAAGAGATGGCGCAGATTCCGGTAATGGCTATGATCCCTCACGATGTTAATATTTTGAAAGCGCTTTCAAACTTTATGCCTTCTACAAAATATAAGCCAAATTCTAATGCGAGCAAAGAATATAGGAAATTAGCAGCAACTTTGATTGGAGAAAAATATTCTGGGCGTAGATTTAATTTTTTGAAGCAGACTCCTAAAAGGCATGAACTTAATCGAGAAATTTATTATGAAAGAATTTTTAAATGATTAGCCATTAAATTTTTCATAGCCCCATAGTACAGTGGTCAAGTATACTGCCCTTTGAAGGCAGTGACCCAGGTTCGAATCCTGGTGGGGCTATTAATGCTTATATCTTCCTCTTTTTTCAACTGCTGTTAATCTTTCAAGGATTATTTTTGCGTCTGGATTTTTTTTATAACCTTTAATGACTTCCTTAACTAGCGCTTCCCAGTGTTTGAAATGTTTTGCTTCGAGTGCTTGTTTTAGAAGATGTAAGTCAACGGCTTTGTCTTCGTATTTGTGGCTAATGAATCCCAATCCGAAATCAATAAAATGAATTTCTTTTTCTTTTAGAATCATATTGCTTGTTGTTAAGTCTCCGTGGATTATATCTTGGCTGTGGAGTTTTGCAATGCTTTCTCCCATTTGTTTGCAGAGTTGTTTTTGTTTTGCAAGAGGAAATGAATCAAGATACTCGGAAAGTTTTTGTCCTTTGATGAACGGCATTTGAATTTGGAATTTATTTTCTTGAGAAGAATTAATTATTGGAGAAGGCGAGTTAATGAGTTTAGATGCTTTGTCTAAAAGTTTTGTTTCGCTTTTGGTTCGTCGTCTTCGGATTTGTTCGTCTAATTCTTTTAGGCGGTATGTTTTTGGAATTCTGTCTTTTGTGACAAGATTATCTAAGAGAAGTATTTTTGCTTCTGCTCCTTGGGCTATTAGTTTTTGTTGGGGAGTCATAGGAGAAAGAAGGAGAAGGAGATTTTAAGATCTTCTGATTTGATTTTACAAAGGATTTATTAAGAAAGTTTTATAAAATCTTTTATATTTAATTATCTATGGTCAAAAAGAATTCTGGAATGGCTGTTGCATCATTAGTTCTTGGGCTTTGTTCTCTATTTTTATTTTGGACATTTGTTATCCCAGTTTTAGCAGTAGTATTTGGATTTGTGGGATTGAGCAATATCAAGCATAATCCTAATTTAGTTGGAAAAAAGATGGCGGTTTGGGGAATTTCTTTAGGAGCAATTTGGTTTATATTTTTTATAATTTTAATCTTGATTGGGGTTAGTTGGGCAGTTCTTAGGAATGTTTTAACAGCGGGATTTTTTCTTAGTCTTTTTTAAAACTTCATCTTTTTTCCTTTACCAAACTTCTTTGCCATTTTCATTAATTGCTTTTGGCTTATTCCTTGCGACATGTCCATAGTATTACCTGACTTCACCATCTCGTTCAACATTTTGTATTGTTTTAGTAAAGAACGAACATGACTTGTGCTAACTCCTGCACCATTGGCAACACGCGAAATCCTAGAAGTTTGTTTTTCTAATAATTCTGGATTATCTTTTTCTTCTTGAGTCATACTCTTTATAATGTGCTCCCATTTCGCAATCTTTTCTTCTTGTCCTTCCATCATGCCTTCTGGAACTTTTGCTTTTACTCCAGAAAGTCCTGGAATCATGCTCTTAATTTTGTCAAAACCACCAAGAGAGCCCATAGACTTCACCTGTTCAACAACATCTTCTAAAGATAATTTCCCTTCTTCAATTCTTTTTTGAGTTGCTTTTTGTGTATCCTCGTTTGTTACAGATTTAATCTTTTCAATTAATGTTTGTAAGTCGCCCATGCCGAGAAGCCGTGACAAAAATGCTTCTGGATTGAATTCTTCTAAATCATTTACCTTTTCTCCTGTTCCAATAAAATAAACTGGTGCTTTGGCTTCTGCAGATGCAGTCAACGCTCCGCCAGCTTTAGCAGTTGAATCCATTCTCGTGATAATAACTCCAGAAATGTTCATAGCCTCTGTGAATTCTTGCGCTTGCTGTTTTGCTGCTTGTCCAATGTCTGCAGGCATAACCAAAATTGTCTCAGTCGGCTTAATCTCTTTGTTCAACTCTTTGATTTCTTTAATTAATTCTTTATCTAAAGTATGACGCCCAGCAGTATCAATCAAAATCAAGTTGTAATCTTTTAACTCCTTTTTATATTTCTTCCAAATTTTTATAGGGTCTTTTTCAGCAGGTTCTATGAAGCAATTTAGTTTATGTTTTTCTGCAAGTTGTTTCAGCTGTTCTGGCGCTGCAGGACGATGTACATCTAATCCAATCAACGCAACTTTGTTTCCCCTTTTAGCAAAATAATTCCCTATCTTTGAAATAGTGGTTGTTTTCCCTGCTCCGTAAAGTCCAAGCAACAAAATCCTATTCTGCCCCTTTTGCAATTTTAATTGTTTTTGCTCTCCAAGAATATGTATTAATTCATCATGAAGAATTTTTATAAGATGCTCTTTTTTCTCTATTCCCTTAATCCGCTCATCAAGTGCTTCTTTCTTAATTTTATCGCTCAATTGCTTAACAAGAATAACATTTACATCTGCTTCTATTAAAGCTCTTTGCAAATCCCGAATAATTGAATCTACTAAATCCTTATCTAAAAAGAGGCTGTTTGCTATCTTATTTGTTGCTTTTCTAAGAACCTCGCCTAGTTTTTCTAACATATAAAAACAAGTGAATTAAGAATTAATAAGGTTTTGGTTCGAAAATCTCATCAATAACTTCAAAATCATCAGAGATTAAATCAGCAAAACTAGGATATTTATCTGCACCTGAATAATAAAATCTTATTGTATTTTTTTTAATTGGGATTGCCCCACAACCAAAAATTACATTTGGTACTTCTGGGAGATAATCCCCTCTTCCAATTTCAAAATCTAATTCAGGTTTAATTAAAGGAGAAATAGACCTTTCCAAAATCTTTTTTGGATTTTTCTCATCTGCGAATATATACCCCATTTTATAGGTGTTTGTTTTTTTATCTGCACCATGGTATAACATAAATAAAACTTTTCCATATTTTTTGTGTTCACATTTTATCGCAGGAGTGTTTATTCCAACTCTTGCATCATCCCACATGTCTTTTCTTGGTAATAAATAATCTTTAAATTCTCCAAATTTTAGTGGATTTAAATTTTCTACTCTTGCTATTTGTGCACAAGGAGTTTCATTTGATTTTCCAATAAAGGGTCTGTCAATAATGAAGTTGTAAATTTCATTATTAAAAAATAAAGCATTTTTGTTTTCCTGTTTATTATTTAAAATAATTTGCCTATCATAATATTCCTTGAAATTTTTTGTTTTTGCTAATCCTGTTCTTATAACGTTTTTGTTGTTTTCAACTCCCTTGTATGCTGTGAAAGTTATAAAATATTCATTACCTATTTGAGTTATTCTTGCATCTTCAGTAGCAGTTTTGGCATCCTCATCCAATTCAATAAAAGGTTTTTTTTCTAATTCAAAATCTTTCCCATTTTTACTCCATGCTAAAAATAAACCACTATTTTCTGAATTATATCTTATAGTGTATAACAATCCTATTTTGTTCTCATAAAGGAATGCAGCAGGGTTTCTTATTGAAGAATAACCTTCTTGAACAAGATTTAATATTGGTTTTCCAAATTTATGAACCTCAATTGAAGTTAAGGTATTTTCTAAATTAGAATTCTTTGTGTTAATAAAATCAGGACATCCCTTTTCCATTACAAAATGTTCAGTTATTTGGGGTTCTTAAGCATATGTTATATAGGAAATTGACATCAGAATAATTTGAGGGTAAAGAAGAAATTATTAAGTTTTTGGGTATGTTTATAGTCCTAATCTTTGGATGAATTTTTCTTTGTCAAAAGGTTCTATCTTATCATATGCCTGCCCTGTTCCGAGATAGTAAATTGGTTTCTTTGTTATATAGCCTACAGACAATGCTGTGCCACCTTTTTCATCAATGTCTGCTTTTGTTAGAACAATTCCATCAATCCCAATTGCCCAATCAAAACTTTTGACCTGCTCTATTGCATCGTTCCCAGTTATACTTTCTCCAACAAAAAGTTTTAAGTCTGGTTTGCAAACTCTTGAAATCTTTTCGATTTCTTTCAAAAGGTTTTTTTCAGTATACATCCTTCCTGCAGTATCTATTAAGACACAATCAATAAAATTCTTTTTTGCATATTTAATCGCGTCAAATCCTACTGCGGCAGGGTCTGCTCCATATTCATGTGTGATAACCTTCACTCCAATTTTTTCTCCATGTTCTTTTAATTGTTCTATTGAAGCTGCTCGAAACGTGTCAGCAGCAGCGAGAACGCAAGAGTTTCCTACACTTTTCAAATGCTCTGCAATTTTCGCGATTGTGGTAGTTTTACCTGAACCGTTTATTCCGCAAAAGAGTATAACATAAGGGTCTTTTGATTGGTCCAAAAGTTTTTCTTTTATTTGCTTTGTTAAGTTTGGCGTGTCAACGAGGATTCTACGAATGATGTCTTTGAATATGTCTTTTATTTCATCTTCAATTTCTTTTTTTAACAATTCTTTTCCCACAATATTTTCTTTAAGTTCTTGAATCATTTTTTCAGCTACTTCTAAAGCAACATTGTTTTCCAAGAGCAACATTTCAAGTTCTTCTGCGTAAACCTCAAACGCTTTTTCAGAAATCTTAATCTTTGAGCCCTTTGTTTTTAATTTATTAAAAAAAGATTCTTTTCCCTCTGATTCCTCTTTAATTTCTTCTTTTGTGATTTCTTCAAGTTTCTCTAAATCTGGTTCATATTTTTTTGCGCCAGCATTAAATTTCATGGGAAGTTCTACTTCTTTGATTTCTTTTTTAGTTTCTTTTATTTCTGGAGTCTCTTCTATTTCTTCTGAAATTTTCTTTGTCCAGCTTTTGATTTTGTCTTTTAACTTCCCAAACATATTCATCTGATGCCCGAGAGATTTATAATATTTTTCATTAACTAAATTTTTATAAAGAAGAAGGGTATATTAAAGACATGAAGGGAATACTGGTTATTATTGATGGAATGGGTGATTTGCCTTGTAAGCAATTGGGGGATAAAACTCCTTTGGAAGCAGCAAATACGCCTAACATGGATTTTTTTGCTACGCGTGGAGAGATGGGTTACATGTATCCAGTGAGGCCTAGTTTTATTCCAGAATCAGATGAAGCGATTGTTTCAATTTTTGGCAATGAATTGATTTCAAGTACTCGGGGACAATTAGAAGTAAGGGGAACAGATCTTAATTTGACAAGAGGAGATTTGGCTTTGAGAGTTAATTTTGCTACAATAGATTCATTAGAAAAAGGAAATGTGATTGATAGACGAGCAGGGAGAACCTTAACAAATGTAGAAGCAGAATCCTTAGCAAAGGCAATTAATAATATAAAATTGCCATGTGATTTTGTTTTTGAACCCACAATTCAGCACAGAGCAGTATTAGTTTTTAGGGGGGGCTTTTCAGATAATATTTCTGGAAATGATTTAACTTACAATCAGGGTAAATCCGCGGAGATAAATAAAATAAAATTATGTGAACCCTTAGATGAAGAGGAGAATTCTCAGTATACTGCTAATTTGGTGAATGAATTTTTAGAAAGAGTGCATGAAATTTTAGAGAAACATCCAGTAAATGAAGCAAGAAGAAAGAGAGGGTTGTTACCTGCAAATTATTTGTTTGTAAGGGGCGCAGGAATTGAACCGCCGAAATTGAAATTGTATAAAAAATGGATTTCTACTAATTATATGCCTTTAGAAATTGGTTTTTCAAGAGTTTGTGGGATGAAAAATTTTGCATTTGAATACCCTTCCTTGAAGAGTTTAGATGCTTATGCAAATCTTCATGAAGGATTGGCAAAAGCTTGCAAGTTCACAATTAAAATTTTGAAGAAACACCATAAACAAGCAGATTATGCATATATTCATCTTAAAGAAACAGATTTGGCAGGACATGACAATAAACCTTTTGAAAAAAAGGGAATGATAGAATATATTGATAAAACAGTATTTAAATTTTTAAAGAAATTTGCTCCTCCGAACAAAATTAAAATAGTTGTAACCGCAGACCATTCTACTCCTTGTAAGTTAAAGAAACATTCTGCAGATCCTGTGCCTGTTCTTTTTTATAATGATTCTGCATTAAAAGAAAAAAAGTTTTGTGAACGAGAAGCAAGAAGGGGCACGCTTGGGCGAATGACTGGGAAAGAATTATTGACAAAAGTGGGATTTGTGAAGTAGAAATTAGGGTGTTTTTATGAGGTGTATTTTACTATAGTAATGATTAAATATCTTCTAATTTTAGGTTTTCTATGATAATATATAGTGACATTTATGAGGCAGCAAGAAAGGAGAGATATTCTGAGCAATTACAAAAACTATCTAAAAGTTTCATTAAAGACGTTGCAATTTATATGCAAGAGAAAAAAGGAATTGCTGCTAAGGAAGATGATTCTTTTTCAGAAGTAATAATTAAAACTAAGAAACAATTAGAGAATGCTACGACTTTATTTAAGGAGCTTGTAACAAGACGAAGAAAAAAGATTTTGAATTTGGTTTTAATTGCTGCGGAAACAGGAATTGCCAAACAAGATTTTGAAAATATGTTTGTTTTTGAGAAAAAATTATTTGAAGAGTTAATGAAATGTATAGATATATCAGATAAAGAATTGGGAGTTATGTTTAATGGAGGGAAGATTCAAGAAGCGCAGAAGAATGATATGATTGTTTTTAATGAGGATGTTGAAGAATTTGTGGGATTGGATGGGGAAAAAATGGGGGGATTTGAAAAAGGGCAAATCGTGAATATCCCTAAAGAAATTGCAAATATTTTAATTGAAGACAAGAAGGCAGAAAAGGTTGAAGAATAGTTTTGAATAGGTATGCGAAACATTTAAATAGTCTTATGAATAAGTATTCATAATTAAATATGTGCTTAGCACAGGAGAAATAAAATGCCAGGATACGATAGAACAGGACCACAAGGAGAAGGTCCTAAAACCGGAAGAGGAATGGGATATTGCGAAACAAATGTTCCAAGAGGAGTTGGTAGAGGTAGAGGAAATAGATTCGGACAAGGTTTAGGACAAGGTTTTGGACGAGGATTTGGACGAAGAAACGTGCCTTACCAAAAGATGACAGCGGAACAGGAAAAAGCAATCTTAGAGCAAAACCACCAGTATATAGAGAAAAGGTTAAAAGAACTCGAAGAGTAAATATAAGATGCCAAGACCAAGAAGATGTAGGAGAATTCAGTTTGAACCAAATGTGACTCATTTTAGACCAGTTGGCGTTGATTTGAGAAATCTTGATGAATGGATTTTAACGCGTGATGAATTAGAATCTATGAGGCTTGTTGATCATGAAGGAATTGAGCAGAATGAAGCAGGAAAAAAAATGAAGATTTCTCAACCAACATTTTCTCGACTTTTGAAAAGTGCAAGAAAAAAAGTTGTAGAAGCTTTGGTTCATGGTAATTCTATAAAAATACAAGGAGGTAATTTTAAGATGGTTCAACCGAGAAGAGAAATTCAAAATGGAAGAGGAAGAATGAGCGGATCTGCTGCTGGAGGGCTTGGAGGGATATGTAAATGTCCTAAATGTGGGCATGAAGAAGCTCATGAAAGAGCAGTTCCTTGCAATAAAAAAAATTGTTCTAAATGCGGTGCAAGTATGGTTAGAGGATAATTAAATTACAGGAGGTTTATAAAAATGAAAATAGCAATAAGTTCAATAGGAAAAAATTTAGAAAGTGAAGTAGATGCAAGATTTGGCAGATGTGATTATTTTTTAATTGTAGAAATTGAAGATAAGAAAGTAAAAGGTTTTAAAGCAATTGAAAATACAGCAAAAGCACAAACAGGCGGAGCAGGTATCACAGCAGGAGAGATTGTTGCAAATGAAAAGGTAGATGCAATTATCACTACAAATTTAGGTCCAAGGGCATTTTCTGTTTTTGAACAATTTGAAATAAAAATTTATCAAGGACAGGGAAAAATTAAAGATGTTGTAGAACAATTTGTTGAAGGAAAATTAAAAGAATTAACAAATGCAACTGGTCCGCAGCATAGAGGTTTGAAATAAAGCAAAACTTTGTAAAAATTAAAATGAAAATAGCAGTAACAGGAGGTAAAGGAGGAACTGGGAAGTCAACAGTGGCAACTTCTTTAGCTATAGAATTTTCAAGAGAAAAGAAAACTCTTTTGATTGATGCAGATGTTGAATGTCCAAATGATCATTTATTATTAAATGTAAAAAGAAAAAAATATTCTAACGTTTATCAACCAATTCCAAAATGGGACTTTAGCAAATGTACCAAATGTGGGAAATGTGCTTCTGTTTGTAAACAAAATGCAATAGTTTTTGTTAAAGATAAATTTCCAGCTTTTGTAAAAGAAGTTTGCATTGGTTGTAAAGCCTGTATGGTTGCTTGTCCAAATGGTGCTATTTCTATGACCCAAAAACAAATAGGAACAATTTATACGGGAAAAAATTATGGAGTAGATTTGGTTATTGGTGAACTTAAAATTGGAGAGTTGGCTTCGGGAGAAATTGTTTCTGCAGTAAGAGAAAAATCTGAAGAGATTTCAAAAAAATTAAAATCTGAAATAATCCTAATTGATTCTGCTGCGGGAATTGGGTGCCCAGTGATTGCTTCATTGGTTGGCACAGATTATATTGTTGCGGTTACAGAACCAACTCCTTCGGCATTACATGATTTAAAACGAGTTTTGTATCTTGCTAGACATTTTAATATCCCCCACGGAATTATAATCAATAAATTTGATTTGGAAAAAAGTTTTTGTTCTAAAATTGAATCTTTTGCTAAAAAGAATAAGATTCCAATAATTGGTTATCTGCCTTATAAAAGAGATTTTGTGGATTCTACAATAAAAATGAAACCGATTGCTGAAATAAATCCGAAATATAAAAAAATATTTGCAGAAATAATTAAGCATATTGGTGTTGAAGAAAAATGAATAAATCAAAGATAGTTTCAGCTTTAATTAAATCAGGAAGAGCGTTGTTTAACTCAGTTCCTTTAATCTTTGGGACTGTTTTACTTATTAGTCTATTTATAAAATTAGTTCCTCCATCTTTTTACCTTAAAATTTTTACAAATAATGTTCTTTTTGATTCTTTTATTGGGAGTTTAGTCGGAAGTGTGTCTGCTGGAACACCACTCACAAGTTATCTTATTGGAGGAGAATTATTAAAAGGAGGTGTCGGATTGATTGCGGTTACTGCGTTTATTGTTGCATGGGTTACTGTGGGGATTGTGCAACTTCCTGCAGAGTCTATGGTTCTTGGGAAAAAATTCGCGTTAATTAGAAATCTTTTGAGTTTTATTTTTGCAATTATCGTAGCTATATTAACTGTTTTAATCTTGGGGGCAATTTAAATGGATTTTAAAAAAATTCCTGGTTCTTGGTATTTTTTATTAATTGTTATTCTTTCTTATCTTTTCTTATTTATATTTCATCCTGAAATATATCATTCTTGCTTGGAATTTTTTGCCAAGATTATTTCAGAAATCCTTCCTATCTTTGTTTTAATTTTTGTTTTAATGGTGATAACAAATCTTTTGTTTGATTCTAAATTTATTTCTAAGCATATTCAAAAAGAAAAAGGAATTGGAAAATGGATATTTGTGGTAATGGGGGGAATTTTATCTACCGGCCCAATTTATATGTGGTATCCTTTGCTTGCAAATTTAAAAGAGAAAGGATTGTCTCAAGGATTAATTGCTACTTTCCTTTACAATCGGGCAATTAAACTTCCTTTTCTTCCTTTAATGATTTTTTATTTTGGTGTTAAATATGTGTTGGTGTTGGGTTTAGTTATGATTTTTTTGTCTGTTATTCAAGGAAAAATTATAAATAAATTCATGGAGGTTAAAAAATGAAAATTGCAATTGCTTCAGAAGGAAAAGAAGAAACGTCAGAGATTAGTTTAAAAGGTGCAAGGGCTCCTTATTATCTTTTGTTCAAAGAAAAGAAACTATTAGAAGTAATAAAAAATCCTTTTGCTGTGGGAGGAGGCGGTGCTGGTTGGTCTGTTGCGCATATGTTAGCAGAGAAAAAAATTGATTTAGTTATTGCAGGGAGAATCGGGTCGAATATGGAATCTGCTTTGAAAGAAAAAAAGTTGAAATGTAAAGAAGCTAATGGGAAAGTTCAAAGTGTTTTGTAGTTAATTTTATTAATCCCTTTACTATCTACTTTTATGTCAAAAAACACGAAAATTATTGGAGTGATAATTACTTTGGTTGGAATAGCACTTAGCATGGTTTATTTGTTTTCTCTTTTTGAAGGTTCTTTTGTACTTTTGATTTATGGCATTCCTCTTTTTATTATTGGAATAATTATATTACTTAATAGAAAAGAAGATGTGATTGAGCAAATAAAATCAACAGGAGGTAAAAAATGAGTAATGTTATTGTAACAACTGCAAATGAAATTCCAAATAAGAAAGTAGTTGAAGTTTTAGGAATTGTGAAGGGAAACACTGTGCGAGCGAGAAATATTGGAAGAGATCTTGGTGCTGGTTTCAAAAGCATGGTTGGTGGAGAAATAAAAACTTACACGGATATGATTGGTCATTCAAGAGAAGAAGCTTACAACCGAATGATTAACCAAGCAATTGATTTGAAAGCAGATGCAATTGTTGGAGTTAGATTTATGACTTCAATGATAATGCAAGGTGCTTCAGAAATGTTGGCTTACGGAACTGCTGTTAAGGTGAAGTAGAAGGATTATTTTTTCTTTTTTATTCTAACTTTTCTTATTTTTGGACTTCTTACAGGGTGTTTTTTTCTTTTTATTTCTCTTTTTAATTCAAGTCTGTTTAGTTTCTTTTGCATTCTACTAATGTGTGTATCGTGATTAAATTTAGGACGGTGAGGGTCGTTTCCAAATTGGATTTCTCCTCGGATATTTAAGGTTTTGAATAATATTATTGTAAAACCCACAATTGCTCCAATCAAAATTAAATCTCTGATTAAAGGATCTTGCATGAATGAGGTATTCAATGAAATTGGTTTTATGTTTTTGTAAATATATGCGATTAAGGCAATTCCTGCAGAAATTCCTATCAAGATAAATCCTGATTTGAATATTATTCTAAATGATTCTCTTAAATTTATTTTTGAAATTGTTTTTTGATGAGGAGCACATTTCTTTTTTTGTCTAAGAAATAGAATTAGTAAGACAATAATTCCAATAAGTGCAATTAGTTCTATACAAATAATAATTGGATTTGTTTCTGGATTGAACGGATTTATTTTTTTGATTATGTCCTCTATTTTTTTCTTGATTTCATCAATTCCGCTTTCCTCTTCTTCATCCACTACTCCTCCTGTTATTCCTGCTGCAGAACCCCCCCCTTTAGGGGGACTTGTTGATGCGGTAAATGTATCATAGAAACTGTCTCTTCTGCTTCCGAGGTTATAATAATCTGCATGGCATTGTAAAACATAAGAAGTTCCATCTGTGAATGTTGAAGGGACTGCAAAGGCTCTGGTTATTGAAACAGCACTTTTCGTAATCATTTGATTAAAATTAACAGAACTATATTGATATGTTCCATCGGAAATATAACAAGTGAAGTCTATTTCTTTTTGCATTGTTTGAGATTCTTCAACATAGGCTGTCAGGATACAATTCATATCTGTTCCAATTGTTCCTGTTGAAGGGCAGGCCACATCTAAATGAAATGTTCCTGTTTTGTTTTCTATTCCTTCGAGGGCGAGGGCGCTTCTTAATTCTGTATCATAAAAATCAAAAGAGATGTTAAACCAATTTTGACTTAAATTTCTATCCCTTAACTCTAGTTCAATATATCCATCTTCTAAAAATTCTAATTCATAATCTGTATGTTGAGTTAAGGTATCTGTTAAATTTTCTACAGTTATGTTTGATAAGATATTGCTTATTTCAAAAATATTTTTTATGTTGAATCCTTGTCCGAAACTTAATCTCACATCTATGTTGCCTATTCCTGTGCCATTGATATCTACGAAAGACGATAAATTCACGATTGAGTTAATCGTTGTATCGCTTGTCCATTGCCAATCTAATTCTATATTTATTTCATCTGAAGTAATATTGAAACTAGGGGAGGTTGTAAAATATCCTACAAGTTCTGTGTGAGAGTCGTCTAGCACCCACACATTTGTTGAAGCATAACATTCTGATGTTTGTCCCATAAGATATTGTTCTTCTGGAATTGTGAATTTCCTACATTGCATTTGTGTGGTGTTTGTTGAAATCCCTCTTATATCTGAGTCTTCTTCTGTATTGTATGCTATTAAAATCCTATCTAAATCAGCATTATTGTCTGTTCCCTTGCTACATCTGACTTGGTAATTTATATGGAGAGGAATTCTATTTGAGTAGGCTACATTTGTTACATTTGCGCAAATAAAGATTTCTTTTTTTAATTCATAATTTGATTTACCTGTGACTGTATTTACTTCAAGCCAGCTTGATGTTGTGAAGAAACCTTTTGCAAAACCAATTGAATCTACTACGGATATGCCATCTTCATCAATACATTCTGTTCCACTTGTGTCGCTTCCACAATAGCAAATAATTTTGTAAGCATAATCTGTGGCTTCATCAAATCTTGTAGGGTGCAGAATATCTGAAACTTTCACTTCCCCGTTAACCATTCTGGTGTCGTGATACAATAACATTTTTGTTTCATCATTGCTCCAACCAGAAATTTTACAGAATCCTCCTGTAATCTTTTTTCCGTTTTCATCTTTTACTATCCCTTGCATTGAACCTACTAGTCCTAAGAATCCTCCTCCAAAAGTTGAGTTTGTTATTATGAGGGTGCTTGCAGCGAATCCAGTGGAGGTTACATTTGCTGTAGCATTTTGAAGAACAGCAAGACCAGTACCGTTTAGAGAAACATTTAGGAAAATTCCATTTGGCCAAGTCGTTGGGATTGTAAAAGATTGGTAGAATAATTGGTTTTTTACTGCAGAAGTTGTTCCATAGTCTAACTCAAATTGATATCCTGAAGAATTTGTCCAATTCACATTGTAGGGGGTGTTTTTTTCACCAGGTTCTGAACAAGACATTGCGGATGTTGCTGTTTCTCCTGCTAAATAATCTGTTTTATCTAATGTAATTGTACAAGAGGCGTAGACTAATGGTAAGAGGAATAAAATGAATATCGCAATTAAAGAAAAGTATTTGGCTTTCATTGTTTGTCCTCCCAGAAATATATTTTTGCCATACCTACTTTTCTTATTTTAACTTTTTCTGCTCCTTCTAAAAATGCGAAACAGTTAGAAATTGTTTGCCTCGATAAATTTAATTTTTTGGATAATTCAGAAATCGTGAACCCATTTGAATTTTTCTTTAATTCTTTTATGATTATTTCTCTGTTTTTATCCATTCTATTGTAAATCAATATTGATTTCTTTATTAAATACAATATTGTAAAGCAATAAATAGTATTTAAGAGTTTTGTTTTAGAAGATTGAGAAGAAAAGCCTGCGGAGAGATTTGAACTCCCGACCCTCTGCTTACAAGGCAGATGCTCTACCACTGAGCTACACAGGCATAGAGTTATGAAGAATTAATTGCTTTAAAAGATTTCTTATTCTTTGTTTTTAACTTGAAAGATTCTAATTTCACAAAGAGCAAGAGGATAAATTTTCTTAAGTTTTAAACTCAAAATTTTTTGAATTCTATTCTTGATTATGTCGTTAAAGACTTCATCAGATTCTTTATCTTTTACATAATTTGTTAATTCTTCTTTAGCTTTGTCTCTCAAAGCTTTTTTCACAGCCCTTGAAACTCTTCTTCTTGTAACTAAGAAAGGTTTTATTTGTACTTGGACATTTTTACAAGGAGCAAAAAAAGAATCTTCTACATAATTAGTTCCTTTCCTTACCATTCTTTTTAGAAAGTATGGCATTAACATTACTTTCTGAGGATAAGCAACTGCCTTATCCCCTTCAAGTTTTATTTTGGTGGTTAAAAGCATACTTTTTCCTCTTAAGAATCGTGTTAGATCATATTTGATGAATCTTCCTTCTAAGTCTTCAAGAGCATATGCTTGTGATTGAGTTACTTTCTCAATGATTGGAATTTCCACGTCAAAAAATTTCTTTTTTCGTTTTGCTTTTGCCATTTTATTCTTGTATTACTTTACCTGCCCTTTTACCTTTTTTCTGATATTTTGATTTGCCACATTCACTACAAATATACATGATATTTGTCTTCTTATTAGTCTTTACTTTTCTCTTGAATTTGCTTACTGCTGGTTTAGAACCCCATTTCCCCTTATTTCCGATACCTATCCCGAGCCCTCTCCCTTTAGCTCTAGCGATGCTCCCTCTTGTTAAGGTTCCTCTCTTTGCTCCAGTAGACACTACCTTTATTTTTTGTTCTGTTCTTTTTTTACAATATGGACAAAATCTCTTTGTTGTCTTAGGAATTTTCATAATGGAAAAAGAGGATTTGGGTTTTTAAAGTTAATTAAAGTGGTCCTGCGCAGAATCGGACTGCGGTTACTTCCACGTCAAGGAAGCGTCTTAACCACTGGACTACAGGACCGTGCATTTAGATGCGAAGAAATATTTAAATAGTTTCTTTTGCAATTTTACTTATGAGAAAAGGAGGAATGGTAATTGCGTTTGTGTATTTAATTTTTGGGTTATATTTTATTAATTCTGCTCTTAATTTTATAACTTTACCTTCTTTAATAGGAAGTCTTGACAAATGGATAACTTTTGGGGGAGGATTGTTGATTCTTCTTGGGGGATTTAGTTTTTGGAAAATACGTAGAGAAAAATTTAGATATTAATATTGATTATTTTTTATTACTAACTTACTAAGTAAGTTAATTATTAAGAAGTTTTATATACTTAATTTTATTATACAGACTGATGAAGAAATACTTGCTTCTTATAGAGGATGAGAAACTTTGGGGTAAATTTAAAGAAAGTATAGAAAAAGATATTAATAGTGAAATTTTAAAATTGATAAAGGAGAAAGTAAATCCAGAGGTGACCAATGAAAAATAAACGAGGACAAATTACAATTTTTATTATTATCGCGATAGTTTTAGTGGCAGGAGTGGCTGTTTTTTTTGTATTTAGAGATAGTCTGGGATTTACAAAGATTCCTGCAAATATTGAACCAGCATATAATTCTTTTTTAACTTGTTTAGAAGATGAAGCTAGTATTGGAGTAGAAGTTTTAGGAAGCCAGGGGGGCTATATTGAATTACCAGACTTTGAACCCGGCTCTGTTTACATGCCTTTTTCTTCTCAGCTTAATTTTATGGGAAGCCCAATTCCCTATTGGTATTATGTTTCTAGTAATGGTGGGGAAGAAGAACAAGTTCCGTCACAAACAGAAATGGAAAGGCAGTTGCAAATATTTGTTGAAGAAAGAATAAAGAATTGCAATTTAGAAAGATATTATGAAGAAGGTTTTGAAATAGAATTTGGAGAGCCAGAAGCAAAAGTGGATATTTCAAATAAAAGGGTGGAGGTGAGATTAACAATGCAGGTAGAGATGAGAAAGAATGAAGACTCTGCTTTAATTAAAACGCATAAAATTTCAGTGGATTCAAAATTAGGGAAGCTCTATAATTCTGCCAAAAAGATTTATGAGAAAGAACAAAAGAATTTGTTTTTGGAAAATTATGCTGTGGATACATTAAGACTTTATGCTCCTGTTGACGGGGTAGAGATTACTTGTTCCCCTTTAATCTGGGATACAAATGAGATTTTTGATTCCTTAGAAGAAGCAATTGAAGTGAATACTTTTGCCTTAAGAACTGATGAAGATTTCCTTACGCAAGAGCAAGAGTATTTTGTTGTGGATGTGGATGTTGATGAAGAAGTGAGATTTATAACCTCAAATACTTGGCCTCATTCTTTTGAAGTGTTGCCTTCAGATGGAAATGTCCTCTTAGCAAATCCTGTTGGAAATCAGCCGGGTTTAGGAGCATTGGGTTTTTGTTATGTGCCATATCATTTTGTATATAATGTAAACTATCCTGTATTGGTTCAAGTATCTTCTGGAGAAGAACTTTTCCAATTCCCTTTTGCAGTAGTAATTCAAGGTAACAAACCAAGAGAATCATTAAATGCTGCTGCAAGTACGGTTGATATTGAATTATGTAAATATAAGAATACACCAGTTTCGGTGAAGGTTTATGATGCTTTTATGAATCCCATTGAAGCAGAAATTTCTTACAAATGTTTTGGAGAAAAATGTAATATGGGAACTACAGATGAAGGGGTATTAAACACAGAATTTCCTCAATGTGTTAATGGATATGTGATTGCTAGAGCAGAAGGGTTTAATAATAAGAAACAAATTTTATCGACGACAAATGCAGGAAGTGTGAGTTTAATGATGGATAAACTTTATGAGACGGACATTAATTTAAAATTAGATGGAAGTAATTATGATAAAGAAGCAATAATTTATTTTATATCTGCAGATGAAACAAAAACTGTTGTTTACCCCGAGCAAAATTCTGTAGAATTAGTAGAAGG
This sequence comes from Candidatus Woesearchaeota archaeon, assembly GCA_964444095.1. Lineage (GTDB taxonomy): Archaea > Nanobdellota > Nanobdellia > Pacearchaeales > GW2011-AR1 > JAGLWP01. The sequence goes on from CAYUEW010000001.1 coordinate 44,966, forward strand.
GCAATATGAAGTTCAAGTTTATATTTTTGATAATTCAGAAATAAAATTACCTGAGACAAATTATGAAGAGTGTGTTGAGGCAAGTAGGTCTGGAATTGGGGGTTTATTTGGTATGACAGAACAAAATTGTTTTGATGTGTCTATTCCTGCACAAGTTATTTCTAATGCTCTTATAGGAGGAGGGAAGCAAGAACAGTATATTTTAGAATCTGAATTGCAAGAATCTAATTCAATAGAAATTCTTGCAGAGAGTTTAACAGCTCCTAAAACATTAGATGATTTACAAAATAATTATCTTTTATTTGAAGATAAAAAATTAGATATATATTTCACATGAAACAAAAAAGAATGATAAAATTGAGTATTGTTTTCTTATTCTTACTTTTAGTACTACCCCTTGTCTCTTCTGCTACTCGTTCAAATCCCCAATATACACAATATATGGGGCAAGGAGAATCTTCTAATGATTCTGTATGTCGAGAAGGACAGGACTTTCTTATTCAAATTGCTCCGTTTGGTTGCACTCCTGCCGTGGTGAGAAGTGATTTGTTGGAAGAACAGAATGTTCCTGTTTTTTGTCAATTGAGTGCTACAAAAGTTAATCCATTAATAGATGTTGAAGCAATTGATAGCATATCTTTTTCAGGGGAATATCCTCTAGAAGTAGAAGGACTTGCATTTCACCCTGCGCAAGCAGCACTTGGGTTAGAAGGAAATTTGAATAGTCCTGTATTAAATAATATTGGTTATGTAGTTATTGTTTTAAAAAAGCAAGCAAATTCTTCTGCAATGCCTGAGTATGTTTCGGGGAATCTTACAGCTAAGGTAAAATATGATGTACAGAGCACCCTTGGTATAGGAAAAGCAAATTTTTATTTACCCGAATTAACAGACGCTGATTGGGAAAAGAGCCAATATCAATATAGTTTTTGGGAAGGCAAAGGAACAGTAAGAGCAGAAAATATAGATGAAAATAAAGTTTCTCTCTCAATTTATTCAAAAGGGAATAAGGTTTCTAGTGTTACTCTTAATGAAGGTGGAGAATCTGAAAAGATTTATCTTCCTGGTTTTGATTGTTTAGCAAGTTTGCAAGTTAAACTTAATGGCTTGGAAAATCCTAGTACCCGAGCACTTCTTCGAGTGAATGCAGATGTGGTAGAGGTTGCAGATGGAGAGAAATTTTTAGAGAATAAATGTCAAGTTACTAGTTTAAAAAAACAAGGATTGACACAAAATGTGAAAATAAAATGTATAGAAGATGAGGGAGTAAATAGTTTTAATTTAATTATTAGTCCGAGGGTTAATTTGAGTATTGATGGTGTTGAAAATGAATTTGGTTTAGGAGATTCTCTTTATGATATTGATGAGGGAAAAAAATCTGTTTACTTGGCGTATATTGGAGCTAAGGGAGATTCACAGGATGTAAATAATTTATTTGTTTTTCTTATGTCTAGTCCAGAACATAAAGAAAGATTAAGTGAAAGTGAATTAGCCAGATATAATTTTCTTGTAGGAGATTTGTTAGAAAAGAATTCTGGTTGGGATGGAGCAATTGATGAAGGTTCTAACCTTGTAAAAAAGATTCCAGGGATTTTGCCCTTGCTCGCTAATTTTGTTATACGAGGAGAAGAGTTTCATTGGGTTAATTATGGTGGTGTTGGAAGGGGATTTGCTGATTTAGTGATTGTTAACGGATTTGTTAATCCTCAAGATAAAATTTTAAGTGGAGACCCCAAAAAATATTATGGTTTAGCAACAGCAGATTATGAAACAATTGCAGAAAGTTTTTCTGGAGAGAGATACACACCTAAGATAGCTATTCCGCTTGATGAAGAAGCATTATATAAGAAGATTCTTTTTTCTTGGAGTTTGCAGCAGAAAGCAACTGTTTTGGAATTATGTGGTGAATTTAAGAATTTGTATTCTAATTCAGATAAAGAATTAGAGAAATATTGTGATGATGAATATAAACTTTCAAATCAAGAAACAGCTTCAGTATATGTTACTATAAATGGGAATGTAAAAGAAATTATTTTTGATGGAATCTATGAGCCAAGTGCGCAAGAATATGGTGCGAAAATTTTTGTTAGCAATACTCTCCCAGCTTATGATGGAGAAAAAGATTTAAGAAAGAATCAAGAAGTTTATGTTTCTGCTACTGAATCAATTATATTAAAAGAACTTGAAGAAGATTATGCGATTTTTGACGTTAGTAAAATTAATTATGAGAACATTAAAGAGATTACTTATAATCCTAAAAACTTGAAAATAGAATTAGGAGATTATGCAGTTATTGGTGAGAATAATTATAAGATAAATTTGGAAGGTATAAATCTTAAGAAATTTGCAAAGGTTTCTATTTCTCCTGGTTTTGAAGATTCAGGAACAACTGCAGATTTTGGTTTTAATATTGGAATTGAACAACGTGCAATTGAATTATCCCCTGAAGTGATAGCAGGAAAAATTGAAAATTTAGATTCGGAGCTTGGGACATGGCAGAATATTTCTGATGGGCTTGAAACAGTTGTTAAGGGATTGAAAGTCGCATGTATTGCAACAGGAGCTGCCTTGACGATTAAAAATCTTTTAGCAAATGCCGGAGGAGAAGGAATTGCTCGAAATTATGTTATGCGTGGTGCAGGAGGCTGGTATGAAAGGTGTGCAGATATGGTTGGGAGTGGAACTTATATTTCTCAAGAACAATGTTTAATTAAAAAAGCAGTTAATATTGATGCAGATGTTAGCACTCTTTCTGGTTTGATAAGTAAGCAGAATGAGAAGATACAAGAAATAGAAAAGGCGACGGTGAAAACAGAAACATTTGGTAATACTGTTGTAGATACTAAAGAGTTCATGATAGACTATTCTGAACAGGTTATTTCTTCCTTGGATAGCGAACAACTTGGAGAATTAGATCCATATAATACTGGAAAAACAATTAACATGGAAGATATGAAAATAAGTTTATCTATTGGTGGCTGGGAAGAGGGAAATTATAATAAGGAACAATTAAGAGAAATTGAACTTTATTCAAATGTTTTAAAAGAAGATTCAGGTGCGACAGATGAATTAAGAAGCATTGCAGAAAAAGAACTTTATTCTACTCTCTTGGATGTTCAAACGACTGCAGGAAGCTTTGTGGAAAGAACGACTATTGCGGGCACATTAGGGATTGATCCAGGAAAAATCGGTCTTTATGAGACTAAGGATACAAAGAAAATTAAGTATGAAGAAGTTACTTATGGGGATATAGCAGGAGAAGTGCCAATAGGCGGTTTAAATCCAGAGACACCAATTCAAGTAATACAATATGAAGGAGGAACATATGTGGTTGTTTTAGATGATTCTTCAGGAACAGGGATTTTGCCAATAAAACGTATTAATGAAGGCGAGGAAATGGTTTCTTCTGGGAATTTTCAAATATATGATTTAAATGGAAAATTGGTTGAAGATCCTGAGGAACATGTGGCTGGATTAAAAAATATTTATTTTCAAAAATATGATAGTTTAACTTATGAGAATGAATATAAAAATGCAGAATTGCAATATTATGAGACAGAACCATATAAAGGACTTCCAGCAATTGTTCCTTTTGATGAAGATGAGGGGTGGTATGTTGCAACAAAACAAACTTTGCCAGTGTTAGGAAATGTGGGGGCATATGATGATTCTGGAGCAGCAAATAGTTTTTGGATATGTAATGTGGGTAAGAATGGTTTAGAAGAGAATATTGGAGGAGATGATAGTTGTCAAATGATTAATTTGGGAACAAGACAACCATTTGATCAATTTGGCGGACTTGATCCTGCTACTGCAGAAAAACTTGTAAGCCAAGCAGAAAAAGCAGTTGCTCAAGCATCTAGTGCTTATGGTTCGAATATGCCAAAGAAAGTTGATATTTTGGGAACTGCATTTGAAGTGGGGGCCCCTGCAGCTAATTTGTTAGGGATAGAATGTGCGGATTTAATGTCTCCTAAAGATTGTCAGTTATTGTTTAATGTTTGTGATCCGGTAATTTGTCCGTCGAGTAGGTGTGATTTGGGAGGCGCTTATCCTGTGAGAGATGTTGTTCAAACAGGAGTCATAGGAAGTTTGGTTTTGTGTTTACCTAATATTCAAGAAGGAATTTTTATGCCTATTTGTTTAACAGGAGTAAAAGCAGGAATTGATGGTTGGATTTCTGTAAGGATGTCATATAGAGATTGCTTGCAGAATGCATTAGACACGGGAGAGATGGTTGGAATTTGTGATGAGATTTATAGTATTTATATTTGTGAATTTTTTTGGAGACAAGCATTACCTTTGGCAAATTTAGCAATACCCCAACTTGTTAGTGCAGTGATGGGGCAAAATGCGCGAGGAGGAGGAGAATATCTTTCTGTAGAAAATGCTTGGAAAACAGCAGGAGATTCGGTTACTTATTTCACTCAATATTATGGAGCAAATGCTCTTGAAGCATTTAAATCTAGGACATCAGAAGAAGTCGGAACTGAAATTTGTAAGGTTTCTATTTCTGCAGTTTATGCTAGTGGAGCAGATTTGTTAGATACAATATCTGAACCAGATTCTCCTTCGCAGTTCCATGGGAGGTTTGATGAAATTCCTTTCTCTTCGGCAACAGTGCCTGCAACTTCACAATACAAAGTATTTTATCATATTTATGCTGGACAAGATGCAGGAGCATATTATCAAGTTTATCTTCAGGGGATACCTGAAAGTAGTTATTATCAAGACTCTTCAGCGACGCTGACTGTTGCTTCTGGTTATATTGAAGCAGGAGGGTATGCTACAGAAACAGTGGACCAGACCGCAGTTTCAGGTTATCAAGAATTATGTATTAATGTTGATGGACAAGAAGAATGTGGGTTCGGAGAAGTTTCAACTTCTTTTGCAATAGATTATGCTACAGATATTTATGTAGCAAGTCAAGTAGATGATGTAGAGATTAGCAAAGAATCAAAATGTGTTGGAGATAGTAATCTTGGAATAATTCGAGTTTGTGCAACATATAATCCTGGAGAAGGTTCAGACCCTTATGTTGGAACAGAAAATTCAAGATGGAAAGAGGTGGGTTATTGTGGAGTGGAAGAAATTTTATGCTGGTTAGACACAGATAGTGTTGGAGATGCAATTGAAGTTGCTACCATTGAAGCAGATGCGTTGGGCAATGTTACACAAAATTATTTAGATATTTTAAGAGAGAAAGAAGGTTATCTTACAGAGGAAGAATTTGTTTCAAAAGTAGAAAAGATTAATAAAGAGGGAAAGATTTTTCGTAAGTTAGTTTTGATAGAAGAGATTTTTGATAAAGTTTTCTTAAACAAAGAAAAAGCTTATTTGTATTTGTTAAGAGGAAATGCTTATGCGATGTTCTTGGGAGGAGATTTAGATGAGGACTTGGTAGAAGCAGGAGAAGAGACAGAAGAGGACCCTTTTATTGCTCGATATAAAAAAGTAGAAGGAGAATTTCCAGACGGATTGTTTGAATATTATGCTAAAGAAAATAAACCAACTGATTGGGGAAAAAATAGATTTAAAGGATTGTTGGTAGCAATTGCAGAAAGACAGAGTAATTTAGGAGATCCTGATCCAACTTGGATAATGGAATATGGTAATCGTGAAGAAATGTATGAAGGAGCAGAAAATCAAGTTAAATTTGCTTCGTCTACGTTGAAGTTAGCACTAAATAAAGTAAGTCCTGAAGGAAGTAATTATAAAGTGTGTGAAGGGAAAGCGGATACGGATTTATTACTTTGTGTAGTAAGTGTTTATCTCACTGGACAAGATGATGAAGAAGGAAGAGTTTATGCTCAAGAAGTTATTGATAGAATAAGTTTCTGGGAGAATTATTTTGATAAGAATGGAGAACAAATAGCAATAACGTTTGCCGAGGCAAGGGCAGCGTGTGGTTCTCCTTCTGATTTTAGGTATGAGGAATGTATGGCGATATTTGGTGTTGAAGAAGGAGATGAAGAAGAGGAGAAAGATGAAGAAGAAGGAGAACGAGAACAATGTGGAGATGGAGAATGTACTCGGGGAGAGATTTGTGGAAGTGTAGATATCCCTCCGCAATGCAAATCAGATTGTGGAGAGTGCGGGGATGATGAAGAAGTAATAGCTCCTGAGGAAGTTATTCAAAGATATTTGAAAATTGAGGAAGAGTTTAAGGTAAATGGGTGGTCCTTGTTTGAATATTATTCTGCAAAGAATAAACCAGATATTTTAACTAAAGAAAGGTTTAAGGCTTTGTTAGTTGCAATTGCAGAAAAACAAAGTAATCTTGGATATCCTGAAGGAAAGTATGATTCAGCTTGGTTAATGGAATATGGATATAAATATGCAGGTACTCAAAGAGTAGATGAATCTGAAGGAGCAATAAAACAAGTAGCTTTAGCTTCAGAAGTATTGAATGTAGCATTAAATGGAGATAGGGATTCAGAAAGTCCTTATTATGAATGTAGGAACAAATGGAAAATTAGAGATATTCGGTTAACTTGTGTAGTAGAAGTTTATTTAACTAATGATGAATCAAAACCTCTTGATGTTTCTTTTGGGGAGCAATATGCTGAAGAGATTATAGATAGGATGGATTTTTGGGAAGAATATTTTATTGAGAATCAATAATGCGGAGACAAGGATTCGAACCTTGGTAAGCACTAAGCTAACAGGTCCTAAACCTGTCCCGTTTGACCACTCCGGCATCCCCGCACAGGAATACAATTATTTTTCCCTATAAAAAACTTTAGACACAGTTTTTCGGATAAACTTTTTGTTATCCCTAAAAAGGAAGAACACTCAGAAGATTTATAAACTTGGAAATTCTTGAATTTTTATGAAACAAGAAAAAATTGATGATAATTTAATCAAGAAAAAAATCTATGATCTCTTGAGTTCGAAAGAAACTCGTTTAGCTGAGCTTTTCAAAAAGCATGAGCAAGATATTCATTATTATAATGACTCTAAATCTGAAGGATGTGGGAAATATTGCCATTGTAATGGAAAGATTTTTATTAATCTTAACTTGCCTGACAAAAGAAAAATTAAAAATTTTTCTCTTGCGAACTCTGTTATGAAAACTTTTCATGAAATAGGTCACAAACTTGATACTAAATCCAGATACTATTTCCAAAGCGAATTAAGAGCAAGAAAATTTGAATACAATGTTGCTAAAAGACTTGGTGGCTCTTTTTTAGAATTTTCCAGTTCTGATTTTATGACTTTAGCAGCAGCAAAAGGAGATTATAATACTTTTGGTCAATTATTTAATTTACATACATTTTATAGAAAACAAGTAGGTATGCCTTGTTCCAATTATCACAAATTGTTTAATGCAAAAAATGCCAATTAATTTTAGAATTATTACCTTTCTTTTTCTTTAATTTTATCTTCGAGTTTTAATCTTTCTATTAATTCCTTATATCGATTTCGAATTGTTACTTCTGTTATTCCTGCAATATCTGCAACTTCTCTTTGAGTTTTCTTTTCATCATTGATTAACGCAGCGACGTAAAGTGCTGCGGCAGCAATTCCTGCAGGACCTCTTCCCGAAGTTAATTCAACTTTTTCTGCTTGTTTTAAAATATTCAATGCATCATTTTGTGTTCGAGGAGAAAGTTTCAAAACAGAAGAAAATCTTGAGATATAATCTTTTGGAGAACTTTGTTTCACTTTAATTCCTAATTTTCTAATTATAAATCTATAAGTTCTA
>CAYUEW010000002.1:0-39298 GCA_964444095.1 Candidatus Woesearchaeota archaeon
TTCTTTTCTGCCTGGCCCAAAACTCCGAGTTGCACCTTTTCTATGAATACAGACAATTTTCTTTTTCCCACTGACAATGTGCTCTTCAAACTTTGCAATATTATGACAAACATCATAAACTACTTCCATCTTCGCACCAGGGAATAAAGAATTCATTTCTTCCCGAAGCCAATGTGTAATTAATTGTTTATTTGCAAAAGCAAAATTCGCCGCGCAAGCCATAGCAGAATAATAATCCTTTCCAAGAACACTTTTTATTGGAGCATTAATTAATTCTCTGTCTGGCAAACCTTTAAACCCATATTTTTCTTCCATCTTTACAATATAATCTGAAGCAACTTGGTGTCCTAACCCCCGACTTCCGCAATGAATCATTATTGTTATCTGCCCCTTTTCCAATCCGAACGCTTTCGCAATCTTTTTATCAAAAATTTCATCAACATATTGAACTTCTAAAAAATGATTTCCTGCTCCGAGCGTTCCTAATTGCCCGATGCCCCGTTTCACAGCCCGTTCAGAAACCTTGCTCACATCCGCGCCTTTCAAACAACCTTCTTCCTCCATATGAAGATAATCATTCTTGTTTCCGTAACCTTTCTCAACCATATACCTCGCGCCACCTTTGAGAAGTTTATCAAGTTCTTTTTTCGTTATTTGAAATTTACTCCCCCTCCCGACACCAGAAGGAATTTTATCATAAATCGCTTCAGCAATTTTCTCTGCGTTTTTTAGAATGTCTTGCTTTTTCAAATTTGTCCGCAAGAGTCTTACAGAACAATTAATATCATAACCCACTCCCCCGGGTGAAATTACCCCTTTTTCCATATCAAACGCAGCGACGCCACCAATCGGCAAACCATAACCTTGATGTGCATCAGGAAGAGCAATAGCCGCCTTCAAAATTCCAGGCAACTCTGCGACATTTTTCACTTGCTCAAGAGTTTTGTCCTTTTGAATATCTTGCATTAATTTTTCAGAAGCATAAACCATCCCAGGAACTTTCATATTTCCTTCTCGCGGAATTTCATAAACATCTGTTGAAATTTTTTTAAGTTTCATAGTATTATCTAAAAATTAATCTATTAATATCTTGCTATACATCCAATACAATTTGACAAATCCATTTTCCTTTTTCTTTCTTTACAAAAATATCATGATAAGTTATCGCTTTTACATCAATATCCATTTCATAATTTTCTGCATTATCTCCAACAACTTCTGCTTCTAACCTAAACTTTTTTTTATCAATATTCAATCGCTTAACTTTTGAAAGAAAAAATCCCTCCCCATCAAACAAAACCAAAAGTTCTTCTAAAAAATTATACAAAAGAGCTTCAAAATCTTTTCCCTTAGCTTTTACTTTAACAGTTTTTGTTTTCTTAATTTTTTTTTCATACATTGTATGAAACATCGCTAACGCAGAATTTGCAAACGCCACTTCTAAACTTTTTCCAAATGCTTGAAACTTCATATCTGCAGTATGTGCAAGAAATTTGTATTTCATATTATTCTTCCCAGCAAAAAAGTTTTAATTGTTTTGGGTCATAAGTTGTTGCTGTTGAAGTAATAGCAACACTTTGTGCATGAACTGTTTTTTCAGGAGGGTTGTCTAATTCACAAGAACTTTCCATTCCACATATTTTTGCTTCGCATGTAAGATAATCCAAAAGAAAATAATTCATTCTTGTCATTACTTCTTGTGGGCAGTCAGTTCCAGAAGCATCCAATACTGCTTGCCTCATAGCGCTGTTTATTTGAATATCTCTTAAAGCAATAAGTTGTGATTCATAAATTTCTGAATGCAAATCTAAATTTATTGCGGGTTCGTCACTTATAACCACCAATACAACTCCGACTATAAGTAGTATCGCAGTAAATGCTTCAACAATTTTTATCCAACCTTTTTTATTCATTACCATATTTTTAAAATTATAAATCCTAATAAAACACCTTCTCCTTCTTCCATATAATACACAGGAATTTTTTTCGCATAAACATTTACAGATTGAGGCACACTCTTTTCTGGAATAATTTCTATATCATTTTCATCAATAAAACCAAATCCGAATTCATTGTCTCGTGTAACTTTTAGTTCTTGTTTTAATCCTCCATAATTGGAATCATATTGATTTGAGAGAGCAGTAATTTCTGCCACAAAATTAGCATTAGAGGTTCTTATTGAACCACTAGTATAATTCGCCGAGCCCACATCAAGAGCATTTGCTATTTCTTGAGTTAAGTCGTTTAAGATTAATATTTTATTTTGTTCTATTCTAATTATTGGTTGAAGCACAGAATATAAGAAAACTAAAAAAACAACAAAGATTCCAAATGAAAGCATGATACCTACATGAGAGCCTCTTTTATCCTCTTTTTTCATAATATATACTACCAAAATGACTTTTTATATTTTTATTGAAGTTCGATAAATTTATTAATTCTTCTTTGGTAACATAAATATGACAAAGAAAATGTCTGTGAATCCTTATGCTGTTGAAGGGAGTGTAGATTATAGTCGATTGGTGAAAGAATTTGGTTTAGAAAGAATTGATGATAAACTTCTTAAGCGAATAAAAAAACACACTGGCGAGATTCATCCTATGCTTACACGAGGAATTATGTTCGCGCATAGAGACCTAAATTGGTTATTGGATGAATACGAAAAAGGAAATAAATTCTTTTTGTATACTGGTTGTGGACCTTCTGGACCAATTCACTTGGGGCATCTACAAATGTGGTATTTTACAAAATGGTTGCAAGATAAATTCAATGTAGATTTGTATTTCCAGTTCACTGACGATGAAAAATTCTTATACAAAGATTCATCTTATGAGGAAATCCAAAAATGGACAGAAGAAAATATGTTGGATGTTATTGCGGTGGGATTCAATCCGAAAAAGACTCATTTTATTATTGACACAAAACATGCGGGGATACTTTATCCAGAAGCAATTAAAATCGCGAAAAAAATAACTTTCTCCACAATAAAAGCCAGCTTTGGTTTTACAGATAGCAATAACATAGGGAGCATTTTTTATACCTCAATGCAGGCGGTTCCTGCGATTCTTCCTTCTGTTTTGAAAGGCAAAAATATTCCTTGTCTAATTCCCCTAGGAGTTGATCAAGACCCCCATTTTAGAATCGCAAGAGATGTTTATCCAAAATTGGGATTTTACAAACCAGCAATAATGCATAAAATTATGTTTCCTTCATTGACAGGGATGAATAATGTAATGAGCAGCTCAAAAGATTCAGTTATAATAACAGCAAGGGATTCTCCCAAGGAAGTTAAAAACAAGATAAACAAATATGCTTTTTCAGGGGGGAGGGATACACTTGAAGAACACAAGAAACTAGGAGGAAATCCAGATGTTGATATTTCTTTCCAATATTTGAAATCCTTTTTTGAAGAAGATGAAAAAAAACTAGCACAGATTGAAAAAGATTATCGTACAGGAAAGTTAACTACTGGAGACCTAAAGAAATACACAATCGAAAAAATAACCGAATTCCTTCAACAGCATCAAGAAAGAAGAAAAAAAGCAAAAGGAAAAATAAAAGATTTCATTCTAAAAATATAATTTTTCTTAAAATTATCCTGCTCCCCCACCAATTAGATTTGCAACAGAGGAGACTATGAAAGAGAGTAGGATTAAAGCAAAAGAATGTTTTATCCCAGATTTGATAGTTCCTTCTGATAATTTTCCAATAGCTAATCCTGTGAAAAAACCTTGGAATAAAAGTAAATATAAAAATGCACTAGAAATTTCTTCACTTCCTATAGAACTTCCCGCAGTTGAAATATTTGCAACACCTAATGCTCCAACATCTGCAATTCCAGAAATCATTGGAACAATATAAAATTGCATAATCAAAACTATCACAAGAAAAACAAAGAAGATAATATACCCTTGTGCAATTAATGTTGAAATTGTAGATTTCCTCTCTTTCTTTAATTTGTCAGACATACTAACTGCTCTTGCTACTGCTTCAAGAATTTCACCAATATCTCCTCCCGCCCTCTCTGCTTGACCAATCAAAGTCAATGAACGAGAAATATTTTTATTGCCCACATCTTTTGCAAAAACTTTTAGTGCAGTATTTAATGGAATTCCTAATGAAATTTGGTTTGCTAATTTATCAACATTCTGACTCAAAACTCCATAAGATTTCCCTTTCATATTTATCAAACTTTTACTAATTGGAGTTCCTGTTTTTACACTTTCTACAAGGTTTCTTGCAAATTCTAAGAACATATCTTCTTTTTCACTTGCAATTTTTGATTCAGCCATCACAGAAAGAACAAAAGGAGAAGCCCCGAGAATTATTCCCAATCCAATCAAAAAAAGAAAAAACCGAGTATTCAATAATAAAAATGAAAGAGCAACAATAACTCCTCCAGCAATCATTCCAACATAGTGTATTTTTTTTAATTCCATTTTATCCTGTGGGTTTTCTTACCTGTAAAAATGCAAGGAACGCGATATTAACTACGGAAACTCCGAGTATAATCATTAAGGTAATTGAAGAAGTTCCGAGGGCAATTCCCAATCCACTAATTTTCATCATCATTAAAAGAAGCATCAAAATCATCGGCGCAGCAATAACAATGCTAATGTAGATGTCCATGAATGTTTCTGCTGTTTTGGTGTTTTTTTCTCGCTCAAGTTTATAATCAAATAAAAGTGTTTGAGCCCTTTTATTAAAAAAGTTTGACAAATCTCCCCCCGAGTTAATTGTCGTAGCCAAACCTAAGAATAATTCAGCTAATTTTTTACTGGGACTACGTAATGCAGTATTTCTTAAGGCACTAACTAAATCGTAACCATAAACATTAATTTCATTTATTAATTTTGTAAATTCTTTTTCTAAAAAAGGATATTCTCTAGTAGAAATAATAATATTAAATATCTTGCTAGGTTCAATCATAGAACCAGAAATTGCAGACATGTGAATTATAGAAAAAGGCAATTCTTGGTTAATTCTGTTTTCTGTAGATTTTTTTTCTAATGAAGGGTAAAAGTACATGAAGATGAATGTTAAAATTGGAACAATAAACAGAATCCAAAATGTTGCTAGCAATCTCATTCCGAAATTTCCTGTTGCAATACTTATAAAAGAAGTTTCTCCCCCCAATTTAAAGAATAAAAAAAACAGAAAAAGAAAAAAAGCAACAATTGTAGAAATTGCTGTTGTGAGCAAAGTTACCGAGATATAGGCAGTAGGCGTGAATTCTAAATTTGTTCTTGTTAAATCTTTTTTCAATACATCAAAATTTTTATCCTTAACCAACTTTGCAGCAGTATGGCGGAAATATTTATTTGCTAATTTAGAAAATTCTCTTGGTTTTTCTAATTTTTTAGATTCAAAACCAACTTTTTTATTTTTAATTCTTTTTATTGTAGCCTTTTCTAATTGAGAAAGCCCTTTGCTTAATTGCTTACTTAACTTAGATTTTTGTTGATTTTGTTTTAAGGATAAAGGGGATATCTTTTTTTCTTCTACGGGATTTAAACTTTTTGCAAGATTAATTTTTCCTAATTCTCCTAAGACAGATTCATTTGTTTTTTTAAATGAACTTTTTAATTTGGTTAAATGTTCTCTTACCATCTTTTTTTCTTCATCATTTTTTATTCTAAGAAGTTGGTTGAGAGAAGAATCCAATTCACTAACTGTTTTTTTCTCTAAAGAAATCGCTTTTTTTAATTCTTCAAAATTTACGTCTTTCATTTTAATATTTTAGAAATCTGGGCCTGGATATTTAGCATAAACTTTTTTGAATTGTTAAATTTGTTCGCATCTTTTTTTCCATAAGCTTCTTCTAGTTTTGATTCTGTTTCCTCAAGTGTTTTAACTAATTGATTAAGAATTGGAATATCCTCTTTTTTCATATCAGATAGAAGGAATTTGGATTATTAAATATTTGGTTAATCAATCCCAAATTCTTTAAGAACCCCTTCTGGTTGTTTGTAATATCGATTAATTATCTCTTGAGCGTCCTTAAATTTAAAAATCTTTTTTTGAAATAATGCATAAACCAACTGTGTTCTCCGTCTAAATTCTAAATCAAGTTCTTCCATTCTTAATCCATATCTTGTTGCTATTTTTTCAAAAATTCTGCTGTTATTTTTAAAATAAAAATTATCTTCCATAGCATTCCACATAAAAGGCGTGTTTGTAAAGGCAATTCCTTTTGGATTGACATTTATGACTTCAACAATTTCTTTGAGTTTTCTTGTTTCTTGTTTATTTGAAATTGCATGCGTCATAATACAAATACAATCTAAGACATTTACCAATGTGGGAGAAAGATTTATCGGGGGGGTCTCTAATCTTTTTATTACAGTATCAACTGAATCTGCGTGCATAGTACTAATAGACGAATGTCCCGAAGCCATGCCCTGAAACAATACTGACGCTTCTTTACCTCTCACTTCACCCACAATAACATAATCTGGATTTTGTCTAAATGAACTTCTCAATAAAGTAAACAAAGTAATTTCATTTTTTTCACCAAGAGTGGTTGAACTTCTAGACACACTAGGCAACCAGTTTTCTCTCGGCAAATTTAATTCACGCGTATCTTCAATACTAACTACTCGCGCTTCAGGAGGAATAAAAAATGCAATAGCATTTAGGAGAGTGGTTTTTCCAGAGGCTGTTCCCCCCGTAATTAAAATATTCATTTTGTATTGGATTAAGAGCCATAAATAAGCTAACATTTCTGGACTTAATGTGTTAAACGCAATTAATTGTGCAGGAGTCCAAGGTGTTTTCGTGAATTTTCTAATCGTAAAAGTCGGCCCTCTACTTGTAATATCTTTTGTATAAGTAGCATTTACCCTACTTCCATCAGGCAAACTCCCATCTAAAATAGGATTAGCATAAGAAATATACTTCCCGCATCTTTGCGCAAGTTTTTCCACAAATCCTTCCAATTCAAGCGAATCCTTAAAAATAGCATTACTTTTCATATTTCGATATAGTCTATGCACAACATAAATCGGACTGTTAAGCCCGTTACACTCAATATCTTCAATAAAATAATCTTTTAGAATCGGTTCAATTTCATTAAACCCAATAAAATCCCGGCACAAATAATAATATATTTTTTTATAGCTTTCATAAGAAATATTTAATCCAAGTTCTACAGCTAAAATTTTAAATCTTTTGTCAATATATTCTAATAAAGCATCAGCTCTTCTACCAACAACAGTATAGAAATTAATCATATTTCGCATAGCTTCTATAATTTGTTTTTTGTGTTTTTCTTCCTCTTCTGTTAAAATTGGCTCTTCAATTTCATAAACTAATTCGTAAATTTTTGGGTCCCAATAAAGATGCACGAATGCAAAAGGAGAAATGAGACAATACCGAATATCAACTTTTGTTTTATCTTTTAATTTTTTTAATGGAGGAATTTTTGGCGAGAAATCAATTTGTACTCTAGGATAATCAATTATTCCTTGTGGCATTTTATAAGGTATTAATGTTTATTATTATTTTATTATTCTCATTTTCTCCTTCATTTGAGAAGAATAATCTGTAGGTACCAGAAGAAGTGGTTAAGATTTCTGCTTCATCTGAGCCATCATAAGTAAGATCATAAGAACTGCTAAAATCTCTCGTTATATTTATCATGTTTATATCTCCTATTTTGTTTGTGTAAATTAGGAGATTCCCATCAACTATTTCTACATCTGGTTCACTATATGTATATGTGCTTTCTATTTCAAAGATGAGTTTATCATTCGGGCTGTCTATTGTTAATTCTCCTTTCTTAATATTCAATTCTAAAATTCTTTGATTACCTTGACATTCGCACATATCTGTGATGGTTAATTCAATTTCTTTCATTAGAGTAATAGACTGTTCAATAATTGTTCTGTCTTGTAATTCTTGTATTTTTGGTCTAGCAAAACTTAAAACAAGCCCTATCATAACTAAGGCAATAAGAGTATACATTACAGTTTCAATCCAAACCTGTCCTCTTCTTTTTTTCTGTGAAAAATGTTTATTTTTAGAAGATTTTTTGCAATTTTGTCCAAAAAACATAGCCCCCTTTTTCATAAAGTGCTAAATTAAATCTAATTTAAATACTTAATGTTTAAATTTCTAAAAGCAGAGTTCTATATTAGAAAGTGTGTCAGAAACTTCACACTGTTGTCCGCCGATAATTGGTGCAATTTGTACCATGTCTGGTTTTTCAGCAAACGCATTTGATAAGTAAGTTTTACCAGCATTTTGTCCTGGCAATGAAATTAAATCTGTCCCAAAAACAGTTGAACCATAATCTGCTAATTCTGGAGTTGCAATTCCTGTATTTGTAATTGTATAACTTGCAGTACTTGCTTCTGAAGAAACAGCAACAACCACACTATCTACTTCAATATCTCCCACACTCAATGAAAAATGAAATGTATCTGTTAAAGTATCATAGCATGTGTAAAAATTATTAATTGTAATTTTATTATAATTTCCAAAACAAGCTTCTGTAGTTTCTATCTGTCCTTTAATTGTGCTGTTCACAACTCCCCACACAATTACTGCCGCTGCCATAACCAATGCAATCATAATCACCGCAGTGATAATTCCAGAAAGTCCCTTACGATTATATAATAATTTCTTTACCATATTGTCCTTCACAAATATATGTTCTTTTACCTTTGTCAGATGTGCCTGCTAAAATAGGGATGAGAGTTATTTTTTCTACACTGCTTAAGGAAGGCATGTCTGTTGTAGAAAATGTTCCTCCTTGTGTCAGTCCAATTCCCTCAGAATCTATTAACAATTCATTTGTACTATAACCACCTTCCTCAGAAAGTTTCATATTCATTTTAAAAATTGGCACATTTCCTGTATTGACAATGCTTAATCTTCCAGAAGAATAACTTGCATCAAAAGCAACATCTTCACAAACTAACTGAATATTTTTTCCGAATTTTGTCACACTTTCACCAACCATGCCCTTGAACCATACAAAGATAATTAGTGCAATAACAACGACCATTGCGATTAATAGAACTGTTGCAATAACTGGCGAAATTCCTTTTTTGTTCAAATGATTGTGTCGATTTGAACAACTGGAAATCTCGAATTTCCTCTTTTTCATTTTAATTTAAACATTTTTAAGTTTATAAATTTTAATATGAGATTATTTTTTAAGCATAAGGAACACAACAACAATAACTTTGAGGAGAAGAGCAATATTGGTCCCCTGTTGATTCACATGTACCACTACAAGACCCCCCACAATTTAGTGCACAACTTGAGAGAGAATCATCGTAACCCAAAGAAGCACAAAGACTCTTACAAGAATCAACAGTAATAATTAAACTACATCCTCCAACACCATCTGATTCATATCCTGCAGAACATGTACAATCTTCTTGACAATTAGAACCCCCGTCACAATCTTCTCCAGAATCAAGTTCTCCATTTCCACAAAGGAGGACACAAGTTCCGGTAATACACTCTTCTGTGGTAAGGCAAATTCCACAATTTTCTCCACAGATTGTTCCACACTCATATCCTGTGTCTGTACAAGTATCTAGGCATTCTTCGACACATTGTCCTTCTCCATCACATTCTTCTCCTTCTACAGAACAATCTGGGCAATCTATGTTTCCAATACAACCATCTGACCAAGTTCCACATTCATATCCTAAACTCACACAAGTTCCAGGTACACATGTTTCCCAAGAACTCAAAACTTCTTCAATTCGTGCACCCCCACAACTTGCAAATCTTGTTTTTCCTTCTATATCTTGAAATCGAACAGGAATAATCTCAACTTTGTAAATCGTTCCAACATCTGTGAAAACTGTTTTCATTACTTCGTTAGGAGCTAATGCATTTTCTCCAGCTAAAAATATAATTGAATGGCTATACTTTATCCAAGAAGAATCTTCAGAAAGACTTTCGCTTAAATCCTCTGTGGCAAGCTCTTGGTCCTCGTCAATTGTTGCATGTATAAAATATCCTGCGACACTGAATAGTCCATTATTTTTTATTGTAATGTTTAAGTTATCTGTATCACTATTATATGTCGCTTCTTGCATGAATACTGAAACGCCGTCAGGACATTCAATTGCATCCTTTGGAACATATGTCTTGATGAGTTGATAAACAACCATGCTCATAACTAAAGCAATTCCTACTAACAACACATATCCAATCATAATGCTCAATCCTTTTTTATCCTGTAACAATGTATTTTTCTCCTTCAATTTCTTGAGAAACTATAAAATAAAAATTTTCCCCTGCTTCCAAATCAAATTGATATTCCACATCTTCAATCATAACAATAACCTGGCTTCCAGAAGGCGTGTGCGTTTTTTCACCTTCTCCTCCAGTTATAGTCATGCTCTGTCCATCAATAGAAATACTTTCTGCAACTTCTTGATATGCCTTCATTGTTAAACTTTCGGAATCCCCGAAGAGAAAATATAAATTTTTACCTGCTCCTGCATAATCCACATAACTTTCCACAAACTGTTTTAAAAGAACATTTATTGCTGTTTCATCTAAAGAATTATATGTGCCATATTTAATAATATTCTGACTCTCAATTTGTAATTCTTCTTTTAAGTCATAGATTTTCACAGAGCCCTTTTTATTAGAATAATTTGAGACAGTTATAAATCCAACAATAATTGTAACAATGATAATTGCTGATAACAAATAGAACTGTCCTTTTTTCCCTCTCATATGTTAAAAAGAAGAAAATACTTTATTAATTTAATGTTTAATCAGTGTAGACTCAGAGGGTTGCTCAAAGATTGCTAAAAAGCTACCTTTCTTCTTTCTCAATTCTGCGACCTGTCAAGCATCTGAACAAATGTTTAGGGCTGCTCCGATCAAGGTCTGACCCGTTTCGCAAATGCAAGATCAAAACAGACAGAACGTCAACGTCCGAACAAAGACTCCTTAACGCGCTTATCACGTCCCTCCTTGCAGTCTGCCTAAAGCCCGTTTGCAAATGGCAGAGGGCTAACCTGCCAACCTAGTCTACAAAATCATTAGAAATAAAGAGTTTTTAAGTTTATCTCCTCGCCATGAGTCCAATCAATATCCCGAGCAAAACAATTCCCAAAAGTCCGAAAAGAATAAACACATAATCTGAAGATTTTTCTACAAATACATTTTCTTCAATTTCACACCCTGTAATTTCATTTGGTTTATTGTAAGAATAATCACAATGATTTGCGTCATAACAATCTCGGTTCATCACACCAATTTCACAAGCACTCCAATCTCCGCACTTCCAATTTGGTTCGCAATAATCTTTTGAGTGAGAGGAACTTTCATCATCGTCATCATCTTCGTCTTCTATCGGATTGATTATTACGGGAGAAAAAGCAGAATAAACAAAATAATCTTTGTAGCTTGTAGTTAATTCACCAAGAGCATTTCTTGCTGAAATGTAATAATTTATTTCTTTACCGACATAAGCGTCCATTAATTCTGGTGAAAGTGTTTTACAATATAAATCTCCTTCTTCATACATTAGCAATCCCCAATTCCACAAGGGTTCTGTAACACGTAGATTAATTCTTACTAAAACAATATCAGAAACATTGTCACTCACGTTTGCACAAATTACAACATCTTTAGATACAAGGGTTTCTCCAATTGTAATATCTTGAATTATTGGGACAGCAGATACAAGACTAATAAAAAGAATCCCTATTAAAATCAGCATACATTTTTTCATTTTGAGTTATATCTTTTTTCATTAAATTAAGTTGTTCTCTTTTTTGTCTATGGTGTTCTCCCATTTGATAATGTCTTTGTGCAGCTTCATTCATCCAAGGGGGTGCTTTTATTGAAGGCTCTTTTTGATACTTTGGTTTCATTCTGCTTTCTCCTTCTTTTTATGTAAAAGAACAACTGTTCCAGCTATGAGAAATACTAATGCAATTCCTAGTCCAAGTCCCTTCGGAGTTTTAGCAAATCCAACAACTGCACCTAAAATTCCAGAGCCAGTTGACTCTTGGTTTTCATTCCCACCAATTAAATTTTCTTCCTCTTCTTCTATTTCTTCTTCTTGTTCATTAACTAATTCATTGGTTGTCGTTGTTGATGAACTGCTTGAACTGCTAGAGCTTGATGAAGAACTAGATGAACTGCTACTTGGTGGACTAACAGGAGGTTCGATGATTTCTATCTCACAATTAGAATAATCAATTTGACAACTTGAAGAACAAGAAATAGTGCCTGTCCATCCATCACCACAATCAGTAACTGCTCCAAAATTTATATCATCACATTCTTCCCCAAGTTGGATAGCCCCATCTCCACAAGTTTCACCAATAAGAGGTTTGAGAAGTGTTGTCAAATCTAATTCCTCGTTTATTCCCCAGTCAGACATTCCATCATAATCTCCATTTTGATTTGTTGGAATAGTATTAATATAAAATTTTACAATTCCAGTTGTTCCAAAACAGGGAGAAATATCAACTTCATAACTTCCATCAGAGACTTCGCCAATTCCAACAGTGTCTTCGCCAATCACAGCCCGAATTTCATAATCTCCAACTAAAACTTCTCCATGATAAAATACTTGTCCGAAATATGTCTTCGGTAAGCTCGGTGGACAATTTACTGCAAGAACAAAATTACTACATAATAAAAGCAATACAGCGAATATGATTACCTTTCTCATATCACCAAATCTTTTCCCCATTTAAAAGAATTGTTATACCTCAAAGTATCTTATAAAAAACAAAAAAAGAAAAAGAAAAATAAAAAGGAATTATAACACAGAATCTAATGCATCTTGTGAAGGTGTGTAAAGTGCAGTTTCTTCTGGTAAGAATTTAGCAGTCATCCAATAACCTTCTCCAGTTTGCATATCTCCTCCAACTGTTTCTGTATAAACAGAATCGTAGTAAAATATACTACCTGAAACTAAACTGGTTAATGCATTTGTCACATTCAAATCTGTTAGGCCGTAATGTCCGATTAAATTCCATCCGTTTGCAACTTCAACGCTTAATAAAGAACCGCCTATATCTGGAACAATACTTCCATAACCTTTCAAGGTATCAGCATTTTGCATCTTAACATAATAACCATATCCTGGAACAATATTTTTTAACCAATACGCTGATGTTCCAGTATCAAAACCTTCTTTGGGAACATTACAATTATCTATTCTATTTTTATGCCATATGTCTCCATATTGAAAGATAGTATACTCACTACCTTCACAATAAACATTTTCAGTTATATCTCCAAAGACAGAATCAACACTTGTGTCTTCTGGCATCATTGGAATTGAAATCAAGTTCCATCCTTCTGCCAAGTCAATCCACCAAGAATAAACACTAATTGTTACATCATAATACAAGATTGTAGTTCCATCTGTAGCTCTAATAACTACATTATGAATTCCTCTTTCACTATAGGGGATAAGTGCAGTTCCATCAATTTCACAATTTGTTCCTGTAAATCCAATAGTTACTTCTGCAATTACTTCTGAACTTGGAACAAGACTACAATCTGTTAAAGTTAATCCTGTATCAAATTCTACATCTAAAACGTTTGGAGCAATTCCTAAAATTCCTGTTTCGCATTCGAAAGGTTCTGCTTCAGTTTCAATATCAGAGATTACAATAGCATCTTCGTCTTCTAAACTAAATGTTCCAATATTCCCTGCATTGTCTGTTACAATTAATGATACCTCATAATCTCCTTGTGAATTATATGTGTGAGTTGGGTTTGCCATATCACTAGTTTCGCTATCTCCGAAATCCCAAAGATATGATGCAATTCCACTACTCTCTTCTACAATAGTTGAATCAAAACTAACTTCCTCAAAAACAGTTAAGTCTCCACTAACTGTGAAACTTACTATAGGAGAAGTTCTATCAATTGTGAAAATTCCAGAGAATCCTCTATCGTCTCCTGCTGAAATCTTCAAGCAATAATCTCCTTCATTTAATCCAGAGATATCCCATGGATATACAGTAGAACTTGAACCAAAAATGTGATTATCTATTGCATCACTCCAGCCATCTGTTCCAGCACAAGTTCCTTCCTTATATTGAAGAATATAAGTTGTAGCAGAACAATCATAACTCCATTCTATCTCTAAATTATCTTCATTAGTAGAAGAATCTGCTTCAGGATTCACAAAAATTACACAAGCTTCAGGAGAGTCAGTATCCACATAAATTATCAACTCATCTTCGAACAAATAACTTTCTGGATTCCATGCAATCATTTTTTCTCCGTCATAATCATCGGCAAGAACTAACCAAATTTTTGCACCATTAGCAAAATTGTCATCCAATTCACTTGGTAACATTGTACTAAGTTCTACATTTGTTTCGCTAACTTCTAAATTTCCAGTGCCATCAGTGATATATGTTCCAATAAATGCTCCGGGATTACTTCCTGGCCACGGGTCAGCATAATAGATTAAAGAGTAATCTGTATCTTCTTCAAGTCCTGTTGCAGTAAGTGAATACACAAATTCAGAACCAACAGCATTGTAAGTTAACACACCGCTTATTCCATCACCAGAAATTACTTCCCAGGTAGTTGAATCTTTATTCTCAAGAGTTAAAGTAGTAGCACTCACAACACCAACCATCATAACTAAAACACTTAACATTAATACACTTAATATTAAATTTTTTTTCATATTTATTTTTTTAAACCTCCTTTCAATTCTATATTCCCTTTGCTAAACAAAGAGGTCATACAATTTTTGTAATTGTTACACGTATAACTATAAACTGGCAAAGAATCAAACTCTTTCCTCATCACCATAATTCAACCAGAGGAAATTTCTTTAAAAGAATTATTGTCTTTCAAAATAGATTATCTTTTATTATTACTTAAATTAAAAGAATAAACTTATTTCAAAATTCCCATCTGATTCCAAGCTGACTCAAGCTATAAGTTCCAAGAATATATTCTTCCCCATTTATATCAGAAACTGAAAAAGGGCTATCACTTACTTGGTGTGTGCACATATGTTTAGCATATGCTTTGAAAGTTCCAAGTTCACAATCATAAATAACATTAATATCAAACCCGTATTCTTGTCTTGTTGGATTAATCCAATTAAAACCCAAAACTTCCTCAGGGGTTACATAAACTTTTTCTCTCCCACTAAAAGATATTTTCATACCATCTAATAATCCTTTTTTCACTGTTGCTTCTAATCCAGCCCCAACTTCTGCTGCAATCTGATTTCGAGTTACACTATCATCTACTCTTAGGGGCACATAAGCCACATCAATGCTCGCTGTGGGTTTTACAGAAATCGTCGAACATCCCAGCATAATCCCTGTTAGTCCAATAAGCAAGCCTTTTTTCAGAAACCCGAATGCATCTTTCATAAAATTTTCTATAAACTCGTGGTTTAAATGAATTGTTGTCTTATATTTTATTAATTATAAAGTTCCCACAAAACCAATTTCCCCTCTGCATCTCTCAAGAACAAAGTGTCTCCTGTGTCTGTCCAAACATATTCTTCTTCAAAATCTTCAGCAGTGATGTCCACAATTTCCCCAGCACTTAAAACAATATTTTCAAAAACAAATTTCTTTCTGCCTTCATCTTTAATTTCCCAGTTTACAAGAGAGCAATTATAATCACAAATATTTTCGAAAATAACTGTCTGCCCTTCAAAGCTTCCCACAATAATACATTCCGCACAAACATCTTCAGATTTTTCACATAAGTTAATATTCTTTTCAAGACATTCTTCCCACGCATCCCTTAACTCTTTTTCGTACTTCTTATTATCTAAAATATAAACATTAGCTAAGCCCCAATGCACTAATTCAATGTTGATATTTGTGTTACTAATAAAAACAAACGCCAATGTTCTTTGATATAAATCGTATTTTGGTATCCCATATTCTAATCTAATGCTCTTGTTTGAAATCAGACCTTCCAAAAGCACCTTTGCTTCTTCATAATACTTCTCTCCTTTTTCAGGAGAATTAATCCCCAACAATCTCACAGACTCGTTGCCTACAACAATTGTGTCTCCGTCAATTACTCGCTCAACTTCAAAATATTCTTGTTCATCAAGAAAGGTAATTACTAAATTATCCAAAAAAGAATAATTAATTACAAAAAGGAGCACAATCGCAAAAATAAGAATAATCTTTTCTTTATTCATACACTAGAGCACAGAAATAGTTTTAAATAAATTATCATGTTCTATTTTATGGAGGGGATGATTTTATTAGCAGACCCAAATTCCAAGGCGTGGGGATTTGCCAAGAAAATTCAAGAATATATTTTAAGCGAAAAAAATACATATATTCGTTTAGAAGCTGTTTCTATAAGTTATTTTAGAAATGGAGAAATAAGTGTGCATGTCCCAGAGAATGTGAGAAAAAAAGAAGTTTATTTTATACATGATTCTACAAAAAACCCCCAAGAATGGTGGGTCGAACTTCTTTTGTTAAAAGATTTACTTTTGAGTTCCTCTGCAGAGAGTGTTAGTTTTATTTTACCAAATATGCTTTATAGTCGTCAGGATAGGAAAGTGATGCCCCATGTTCCTATTTCTGCTAGAGCATTAGCAAAATCACTTTCTACTGGAATAAAAAGAATAATCACAATGGATTTGCATGCGCCCCAAGTGCAGGGATTTTATCCAGAGACAATGCCCCTAGACAATCTTTACAGTTTTGCAGCGTTAGTTAAATATTTGAAGGAGACAAAAGATGGGATAGATGACTTGAAAAAATTAGTAATCCTTTCACCAGATGCCGGAGGAGTCAACAGAGCAAAAGCATTTGCACAAAGATTGGAGTCAGAATATCCTGTCGCATTTATAGAAAAGAGACGAGTTAAAGCAGGAGAAGTAGAAGATATGCGTCTTGCAGGAGATGTGAACGGAAAAGATGTGTTGATTGTAGATGATATTATTGATTCTGGGAAGACTCTTTGTAAAGCGGCAGAATTATTAAAAGAGAATGGAGCAAGAAGATTGCTTTGTTACGGTACGCACGGAATTTTTACATTGGGCACTGAAGATTTATGCAGATGTTTTGAAAGAGTTATGACAAGCAACACCCACAACCAAAAAAGAGAAGGGGTAGAGTCAATCGATGTGAGCTCTGTTTTCGCAGAAGCAATTTATCGTGCACAAAAAGGAGAATCTATTTCTAAATTATTTGAATGATAAAATAAGATTAAAGAAGTGTAGGAGAAAGAATACCGAAGCATTCAACACTAACCGAAGTCAATGCCTCCTACAAAATATCTTGATTCTGAGGGTATTTAAACATATCTAAGCATTTGAGAGTGATATCAAGGAACTTAAAAAATAATGTGGGAGACAACTCATCTCCAGAGAAGTCGTTATGAATAAAATATTTGTCGCTTCTCTAAAAGCTCGGGATTCGAAAACCTGCTTAGCACAAAAATAGATTTGAATTTAAGCGACTTTGCAATTCTCAAAGAATTTAAATCCTGTCTAGCGACAGAATAAATGCGGGAGACAGGATTCGAACCTGCGTAGGCACTAAGCCACAGCCTCTTAAGGGCTGCCCATTTGGCCACTCTGGAACCCCCGCTTGAGTAATCTTTTGAATAGAATTCTACTTAAAAATTTAACTAAATTATTTCTTTTTCTCTATTTTCACACCAAGTTCTTCAAGGCGTTTGATATGTGCTTGCATAACAGCTTCTACATTCTGAATCATTTTGAACAATTCATTTCGCTCATTAACTAAAGTGTTAAGCGCACCTTGATGAAAACCAATTTCTGTCTCTTTTGAAACCGCAGGAGTTTCTGGCGCTTTGTTATTCAATGCTTCCTCGAGATTTGATTTATCTATATTTGTCATATTATTATGTATAAAACTCTCTTATAAAGTTTTGCAAGCCTCAGACAAGATTTGAACTTGCGACCTTTTCATTACGAGTGAAATGCTCTACCACTGAGCTACTGAGGCAGGATTTTGCTCAGGGGTTCGAAGCTTGTCTTCGAGAGCGAAGCGAACTACCACTGAGCTACTGAGGCATTACGCGAATGCCTTATTTATTTTTCCTTAGCAGAAAACAATAAACACATACAATGTCCTTCAAGTTCTATTTCTCCCCGATGGAATACACAAGGGCAGACAATCTCTTTATCTTTCTTTTTATCTCCTGTGGCAACACGGCACGGGCAATAAATATCTCCTTTTGTCTGTTTATTTTTCAACAATCCTGTTATGACTCCATCAACAATTTTTTCGTCAGGATTCAATCTTATTCCAACTTCTTGCGCATATTTCTCTGCACTTTTCTTTAAATCTTCTGGGTTCTTGGATTTAAATTTTTGTCCTATTTTCATAAACTTTATAATCTCTTTTCGTTTTTATATCTTATGAAAGCGCAATGAAAAATTTAAATTCATTCGTTTTCTGGAAAAACCAAATGAAAGAGGCAGTAGTTAAAGTTCTAAAGAAAGCGTTAAAAAAGCAGAAGATTAATTTGAAAGATAAAGAGATAGAAGATGTTATAGAAATTCCGCCTTCTTCAGAGATGGGGGATTTTTCGTTTCCTTGTTTTTTTCTTGCAGGACAGCTTAAACAAAATCCAGTGCAAATTGCTTTAGAATTAAGAGAAAAAATTGGGAACCATCCTGTAATGGAATTTGAAGATATTCAAACTTCTGGCGCGTATATTAATTTTTTCTTGAATAGAAAAGATCTCGCACGGAAAACTGTTTGGGAAATTTTAACACAAAAAGCAAAATATGGACAAATGAATTTTGGCAAAAAGAAAAAAATTCTTGTTGAGTTTTCTTCACCAAATCTTGCAAAACCATTTGGAATTGGACATTTGAGGTCTACAATAATCGGAAATTCTATTGCAAATATTTGTGAGTTTGAAGGTTTCAAGGCAGTAAGAATAAATTACTTAGGAGATTGGGGAACTCAATTCGGAAAACTTTTGTTGGGTTATGAGAAATTTGGGAGTGAAAAGAAATTGCAAAAAGATCCCATGAAACATTTAGTTGATATTTATGTAAAAATAAACAAGGACAAAAAATATGAAGGAAAATCTAAAGAGTGGTTTAAGAAACTAGAAGAAAAAGATAAAACCGCACTGATGTTATGGAAAGTGTTCAAAGATTTGAGTCTGGTTGAATTTAAAAAACTCTACAAAATTTTCGGCGTGGAATTTGATGAATATGCAAGTGAATCTATGTATCATAAAAAGATGAACAGCATTCTGGGAGAATTAAAAGAGAAAAAACTTTTGAAAAAAAGCCAAGGTGCCGAAATTGTAGATCTTAATGAATTTGGGTTGGGTGTTTGTTTAATAGAAAAAAGCGATGGAACCAGTCTTTATGCAACAAGGGATATTGCCGCAGCGATTGCAAGACACAAGAAACATCAGTTTACAAAAATGATTTATGAGGTTGGGCAAGAACAAACATTGCATTTTAAGCAAATATTCAAGGTATTAGAATTAATGGGTTACAAATGGGCAAAAGAATGTGTCCACGCAGGACACGGACTTTATCTTGATAAAGATGGAAAGAAATTTTCAACTAGAAAAGGAAAAACAGTTTTTATAAAAGATATTTTAGAAGAGACAACAGAATTGGCGAGAAAAGAAATTAAAAAAAGAACACCGAAAATTTCAAAGAAAAAATTAGAAGAGCGTGCATTAAAAATTGCAATCGCAGCAATTTTCTACGGAGATTTAAAAAATAACCGTCTTAACGATATTGTTTTTGACATCAAAAAATTCATTTCGTTTGAAGGAGACACAGGACCTTATTTACAATACAGTTATGCAAGAGCTTCTTCAATTTTAAAGAAGACAAAAAACCAAGAGAAATTTAAGGTCTATGATTTAGAGGCCAAAGAAATTGAATTAGTAAAAAAACTTTCTCAGTTTTCAGAAGTCGTTCTTAATGCGTATAAAAACTTGAGCCCATCTATAATCGCAAACTATTCTTTTCAATTAGCAAAAGTTTTCAATGAATTTTATCATGCTTGTCCTGTAATTGGTTCAAAACAAGAAGCATTTCGTTTAGCGTTGGTAGAAGCCTTCAGACAAATCCTAAAAAATTCTCTTCGGCTTTTAGGAATAGATGTCCTGGAAGAGATGTAATCAAAATTTATTTAAACTCTTTTTTCTTTAAACAATTGAAAAGGAGGTAAGAAAAATAGATGGTTCAAACAAAAAAGATGAATGAATCTTTCTTTGCACAACTTTTAAAAGATTTTAATGTTGTTGGAGAAGTGATTAGGGCGCGTCAAGACGAGAAACAAGGGCTGCTAAATCAGTTTGATAGTGAATGCAAAAGATTTTTCTTCGGTAAAATTTCTGAAAAAGCTTTAGTGTCTTCGGTTCAAAAAACTAACAAAGAACTTCAGCGATTAGATTCTGAAATAAGAGCAAATATATCTCGAGCAAGAAGAATATCAGAGAAGGCTGCAAGGCTTACTTCGGCACAAGCACCCCACGCTTTTAGAGCAACACTTTCCGGAATAATCGGAGGAGATAAAAAGAAAAAAGTTGTAAGGAAAAAACCTGTAGCAAAAAAGAAAGTTGTAAGAAAAGCTCCTAAGAAAAAAGTTGCAAAGAAGACTTCAAAAAAGAAAACTACGAGGAAAAAATAATTTTTTTTATTTTTAATTTTATCAAAACTTATTTAAAGCACACTCTTGTTATACGAGTATAATTAAATAAAAAAGGAGGTAGAAATGGTTGGAAAAAAAGTGAAAAGTTTGTTAAACTTTGTTATGTGGTTAACAGGTGTAATCGTATCATTAGCTGTAGGTTTTGCATTAGCTGATGGAGTTCTTTACGTTAGATGGATTCCAGATATGGTAACACAAGTTGCTGGGTGGATTGTAGTTTTAACAACTTTAATCAGTGCTGTATTAGCATTACTTAAGAAATAAATTTTCTTTTATCTACTTCTTTTATTTTTCTTTTTTTAAATTTTTTAAAAATAGTTTATCGTATTGAATTTATTTAACAGGTTTCATATCTTCCGGCAATTTGTTCCTAAAATTATAGCGGATATGAAAATAATTCTTATTTAACAGGTTTCATATCTTTCCATGCAAGTTCAAATAATTGTTCTAATGCTTGAGCAAAGAATTCAGTATTCACCCAAACACCCACATCATAATTTGGATGAAACTTTTCATCATCAAGCAACATGAACATCACTTGATTTGAATCAATAATAATAAATCTTGCTTTCATTCCTTCAAGTTTTCTAACATCTGCAACTTTCTTAAAATCTTTTGCAACCTTAAGATTATTCGCATCAACAGGAGCAGCAATTCTAACCTTTACGCCTCTTTTTTTACATCCTTCTAAACTCCCCATTAATGTTTCAAGTTTTCTATTCAAACCTTCATTTGTTGTTACAATTGTTACAGATTTTTCTGCGTCTCTTACCATCATATCTATATGATTATACAAATTTTGTCTTCCTTTCAAACTTCCAGATAAATCTGAAGGTTCAACAAATTTAATTCCTTTAGTAAAAAGAGAATTTAATTCTTCTAAAACTTCGTCGTCTTTTAATTTATCTAATCTCTCTGCTTTTTCTTTTGCATGTCTTACTAAATTCTTTTTTACACGTTCAACAACTTCTCCTGGTTTTAATGCTATGAATTTTATTGGTTTTCCAAGTTTCATAATCACAAATCCTTTTTTCTCTAAACTTTCTAAGATATCATAAGTCCTACTTCGAGGAACATCAGAAATATTGCTTAATTCTCCTGCAGTGCTCGTTCCTCTTGAAAGAAGCGCAGTCCAAACTTTTACTTCATATAAATTTAAATCAAAAATTTTTCTCAGCCTGCTCAAAAATTCTTCCTTGACAATCATTTTTTTATTTAGGAGTTTTTCTTTTTAAAGATTGTTATGGTAAAAGAGTAAATCTATTCACTTACTAAGCAGTAGTTATTTTACTCCTATCCATCCATCTTTATCTTTAATTTTAAAGTCGATTTTGTTTTTAAATCTTTCCTTGCCAGTTGTAACAATTTCTAATCTTTTAGAATTTGTTCGCTCTTGAATAAACTTTTTTTGTTTCTCTAAACTTTTTTTAAAATCCTCGTCGACGATAATGCATGTTTCAACTTTATCTGTTTTTTGCAATCCAAGTTTTTTTCTAAATGCTTGAACTTTTCGAGAAATTTCCCGAGCATAACCTTCTGCTTCAAGTTCCGGAGTTGTTTTAATATCAAATTCTACTTTCCACTCTTTCTGAGAAGCCTTTTTCCACACGACCTTTTTAACGTTTAATTGGGATTTGGTCAAATCTTCAAAGGACTTATTCAATTTTTTTGGAAGATAAAGTGTTGCACTTGCTAAAGGCCATTTTAACCCAATTTTAACTTTCTCTCTTTCTGCTAAACCCAGTTCGATAATTTTAGAGAACCCATTCATTTCTTCTTCTAAGTCTTTGTCAATTCTTTTCTTCTCTACTTTTGGCCAATCGCATAAGTGAACAGATTCTTCTTTCACAATTTTTTTTGCTTTCAAATCTTGCCACGCTCTTTCTGAGATGAACGGAATGATTGGTGCACATAATTTTAAGAGGGTTGTATAAACTTCTTTTAAAACAAATTTAGCAATCTTATCTTCTTTTGAAATTCTTTCTCTGACAATTTGAATGTAAGTTCTACTAAAATCATTTAACCAAAAATCTCTTATGGCTCTTGTTGCCAAATGAGGATGCATTTTCTCAAATTCTTCTGTAGCTGTTTTTACCAACCCATTAAGCCGACTCAAAATCCATTTATCTTCAATCTTGCTTACTTTTTTTGTTTTTGAATCTTCGATTAATCTAGAAAGATTATATAAAATATTAATATTATTTTTAGGATCTTTGGCAACATTATATCCAAATTTCAATTCTTGAGAGGGGTCTTGCAAGCAGTAAAGCAACCGCATTGTGTCTGCACCTATTTTTTCTGCAGCATCATCAAACCAAATTGCATTACCTTTGCTCTTATGCATTTCATTTCCTTTCTCATCTTTCAGGGTTTCGTAACCGAATAAAGATTTGAAGGGAGCTTTTCCTGTTATAGCTACACTTGCCCAGTACAATGCATTGAACCAACCTCGTGATTGTCCAGGCATACTCTCTGAAATAAAATCCGCAGGAAACCATTTATTCCAATGTTTTTTATTGGTCAAATAATTTAATGTAGAGAAAGAAATAATTCCAGCATCTAACCATGCATCTCCCACATCTTTAACTCTTTCAACTTCTTTTTTACATTTAGGACATTTTATTTTTATTTCATCAATCCAAGGGCGGTGGAGTTCAGGAAGTCTATCAACTTTCTTTTTGTCGATTGCCTTTTTCCTCAATTCTTTCAAACTACCAAAAACTTCAATATGTCCACAAGAACATTCCCAAATTGGCAAAGGTAATCCCCAATACCTCTTCCGAGAAATCAACCAATCTCCCATATTATCAAACCAATCATTTTGTCGAATCTTTCCATATTCAGGAAACCAATTCACTTTATTATTTTCTGACTTTAATTTCTTTCTAAATTCTTCTGTACATTTTACATACCACTCATCAACTAGTCTGAAAACTAACTCCTCTCCACATCTCCAACAGTGAGGATATCTATGTTTGTAAGGTTCTATTTTGTAGGCAAATCCTCTAGATTCTAAATCTTCCAAAACCATTTCATTTACTTCAGAATATTTTTTACCACTAAATTCTCCAAATTCTTTTGAATAAATTCCTGCTTCATCAAGCGGAGAAATTGAAGGCACCTTCAAAGTCTTTCCTAATTCATAATCTTCTGCTCCACAACCGGGTGCAATATGAACAATACCTGTTCCTTCTTCTTCTGAAGCCAAATCCCAGAGAACAACTTTGTGAGGAGAATTTTTCTGCACAGAAAAATCTTTGTAAGGCATTTCATATTCAATTCCTTCAAGGGCCGCGCCTTTTTTCTTTTCAAGAATCTTATACTCTCCTTTTAATTCTTGTAATCTTTCTTTTGCTAACCAATATTTCTTTCCATCATTTTTCACTTTAACATAATCTAACTTTTTATTTACGGCAATCAAAACATTTGCAGGAACTGTCCAAGGGGTGGTAGTAAAAATCAAAAAATATTCATCTTTTTTATTCTTTAAGGGAAATTGCATAAACAATGCTTTATGTACAACTTCTTGATAACCTTCTGTAACAATATCATGTTTAGAAGAAGCAGTTCCGCATCTGCAACACCAAGGCACGACATCGTTTCCTTTGTATAACCAACCCTTGTCAAAATATTTTTTCAACAAAAACCAATTATGGAGATTATTGTTGTCAGTCATTGTGTAATAAGAATTATCCCAGTCCATCCACATTCCAAGTCGAATTGATTGTTCTGTTTGAATTTTTGAATATTTTTCGACCCTTTTTTTACATGAATTAACAAAATTAAGAATCCCGAATTTTTCTATATCTTTCTTATTTTTTAACCCTAATGCTTTTTCCTCTTCCCTTTCAACCCAAAGTCCTTGTGAATCAAATCCGTTTTGATATCTTAACTCGTGTCCTTGCATAGCTTTGAATCGCTGGAATAAATCTTTGTAAGTCCTTCCCCAAGCATGGTGCACTCCCATCGGATTATTTGCAGTAATTGGCCCATCAAAAAAACTCCACTTTTTCTTTCCCTTATTCTTCTTTACAAGTTTATCAAATACTTTTTTCTCTTTCCAAAATTTTAATACGCTCTCTTCGATTTCTTTGAAGTCATACATTTTTTTATATGGTGTTTAAGATTTTTAAAATGATTGATGCGCAAGTTGAAAACTTGCAATTTAGATAATAATAGCTATAATAGAAATAATTCCCTTCTGAATTTTGTGCATAGCCATAACTTAACTAAATAAAATGTATTTTTAAATATTGTCTTCTACTTTCTAAATCTTTAAATAAAGAAAATTTCTGAGAGAGTAATGCACATAAATGAAAAGATACAACAACTCTCTTTTGGGAAGCGATTGGAATTAGGAGTGAGGGTTGCAAACGTTTTAACATATCCAGAAAATTATTCTAAACTTTGTGCACCATATTCTAATGGAGAAAATGGTCAAGATGGATTAGAAGTTGAAAGAAAAGTTTATACTGAGATGTTTGAAAAATAATTTAAAGATTTTCTAAAACTTCTTTTTCTAAAAAATGCAATTTGCTTGGAAGGATTATACAATATGGTTTTCTGACATGTTCATATTCTTTTAATTCTTCAGGATATTTGTAAATTATTTTTCGTGTTTTCGTTCCCATCTGTGAACAGATAAGAAGTTTCTTCAATTTAATATCATATTTTTTAGCAGCAGTTTCAAGTTGAGTTAATGCATCTTGGAATTCCAAATCCATATCAATTAAAATTAAACTATGTGCTTTGATAGAAATATTTTCCTGTACAATTTCCATAAAACTATCTGGTGTGAATTTCTTTTCCACATCCCATTTTGGCATGCTTGCTATCTTTCCAAATTTATAAGTTTGCAATCCTGTTTCAGCAACAGCGTCTAAAATAGAAGCATTGTAAATGATTTTGTGTCGGATTCCATAATTCTTTGCTTCTTGTATTAAAGCAATATGTGTTGTAGCGGTGAGTGGACTTCCATAAACAAGAAGGGCAACATCCATTTTTTTAGCTTCATCTACAATTCCCAAACCCTCGACGAGTTCTCTATTCGCAGGGAAACTTTTCTTGCCAATTGTATGGTCTAATTCTTCTTTGCTGTAAGGAAAATCTACAGTATAATTTTCAAAATAAATCTTTTTGCACTTTTTAACAACTTCTAGTCCGTACTTTGAAATTCCGTCAACATTCAGTCCAAGTCCGATTAAGTATAACATTTTAATAAGAAAAATTTTTAGTTTATAAACCCTCATCAAATCCCATAAATTTTTTCATCTCAGCGATGTTTTCTTCTTTTTTCTTTTGCCACAATTTTTTCGCGGATTTAGTGAAATATTTATGATTTTCTAAAGATTTAAGATATCCTTCGTACCATTTTGCTGAAGAAATTTTATTCCCTTCCCTCCTTCCTTCTAATTTTAATTGCTCTCGTTGTGTAAAAAAATCTCCACCCCCCAAATAACTTGAGTCTGCATCACAAAGTATTTTTTGTAATTTTGTTTTTGGGTTAAATTTTTCAATAGATAAGAGAATGCCTTGGAGAGTTTTAATTTCGTTTGAGTTATATCCGAAGTTAGGCAATATATTTCCGACTAATTTCGCTCCTGCTTTTTCGTGATTTTTATTTCTGTACATATATCCTATATGAAGATATGCTGCTGCAGTTTTAGCAAGCGTAGTATCGTGAGGGTTCAATTTTTCTAATTTTGTTAAGGTTTCGGTGGCCTTTAATAATTCTTTCGTGTAATCAGCATTATGAAAACAGAGTGAATGGGGAAACAAGTTTATTTCTAAAAATGCATGTCTCTCTGCTTTAGAATAATCCAGGTTCATTGTTTTATTGAACAAGTTTTTCCCCCTATAAGTTTTTTCTTTCATTTTGTTACTATTCTCGCGGAGTATATAAGTCTTTCTTTTTTTTTTCGTAAAATTATCTCTTTTTCAAACTTTTACTTGTGACAATTGCCATAAAAAGAAAACTAAAAAATAAAATGTCGTTTTGGATAACCAATCCTAAAAATCCCCCGCATAAACTAACGAGTATAATTGTCTTAAACCACTTTTGTCCTATTTTTGATTCGTCATTTGTTTTTTTAGCTAAAAGGATTCCTACCGGAATGCCTACCAATAAAAACAATGTGCCAATAAGTAATCTCCCCATCTCTTGCATGATAATATTTAATAAACCTGGTTTTTATATTTAAGTATGTATCAAAAATATCTTATAGTTGCAAGCAAGAAAGACAAGGCAGGGATAAACATCACGACTCAACTTTCACAATTTCGAGAGAATCCAGTGATAAGCTCAATGAAATCTGCGCCAAGTTTTGATTTTTATTTGTGTGAAGAAGAAATAATTTATACAGAGAATTTAGATTTAGAAAAAATAAATCAATATGACTTTGTTATTTTTGCATCAAAGCATCAATCAGTGAAAAAAGAGAAAACTCTTTCTGTGCACGCACCAGGGAATTTTAGGACTGCTGATTTGGGTGGAGAAAAAGGAAAAGTTTGTAAGAGTTCTGCGTTATTTCAAAAACAAATGTTTGAAAAATTGAATGAGAATGTTAAAAAATATGAATTAGATAAATATCAAGTTACACTTGAGTGCACTCACCACGGACCTTTAATTCAAAAGCCGTGCGTTTTTATTGAGATTGGTTCAACTGAAACAGAATGGGAAGATAGGCGAGCAGCATTTGTCATAGCAAAAACTATCTCAGAAATAATTCAAGAATTCAAAGAAAACCCATATAATGAAGTTGCGGTCGGAATCGGAGGACCCCATTACTGTCCAAGTTTCAATAAAATTCAATTAAATTCAAATGTTGCTATTTCTCATGTCATTCCAAAATATGTTTTCCCCATAGGAGAAGAAGAGATTAAAGAAGTAATAGAAAAGACAGATGAGGAAGTTGATTTTGTTGTTTTAGATTGGAAAGGATTGGGCAAGGCAGAAGAACGACGGAGATTAATAAACATTCTTGAAAAAAATTATATCTCTTATAAGAAAACAAGTGAGATAGAAAAATAATTACTTTCTTCCCTTATTCTTCCAAGCTACAAAACCAAGTGCGATAAGGTAAAGTATTCCTCCTAATTTTGGAACGAGAACAGATAGGCTTAACCATCCAGGATATTTTCTTTTTTCAAAAATTTTCCAAGTCCAAAGTATAAAGAAAACTGCATTTGCGACTGGAACTAAAATCATAAATCCCCAAGTCCACTTTTTCTTAAGTATCAAAGGGAGTAAAAAGAAATTTGCTATAGGAATCCACGCCAACCAATATTTTTTGCATTTCAACTTTTTAGCAATTGTTGACCATGTAAGTGCAATATAAACATAAAGTGCAATTGAAGAAAGGACAGTAAATAAAACACCTATTGCGATTATTGCTCCAGCGATTCCTCCAGAAAATGCACCAATTAGCATTTCTTCGTTTATCCCATTAATTAACATATCTTCAGTTATCATTCTCTTTTACAATTACAAAAAGAAAAAAGCATTTATATACTTTTTGAAAAAATTTATCAAGCCAAAGAAGGCGGACGAGATAAATTTGTTAGTATTTAATAATTCAATCCCCGAACTTCCGAGTGATAAAATCCATAACTGGTTGAGATTTGAAAAGATTAGCAATCTCTCCTTTTTTCTTTCTTGCTTCAAATTCTCCTGCCCGAATTATTTCCTTGGTTTTTTTGAAATCTAAGAGATGATATCCTTTTAAGTTTGGTACAATAAAAATGTCAGAGTTTCGTTTAGAAAAATTTAACATATGTTCATTGGACAACATAATTAAGAAAGATTTTAAGATAACTTTTGCAGTTGAAGGGAATTTTACATTATCTTTTTCATTAGAAATTTTTTCTAAGATACTACCCGAAGTTTTGTCAGGGCCTGTACTAATAGAAATAATTTTATCTAATTTTTGTTCAAGTAGAATCTTAATAGGGATATTATTTTTAACTCCTCCATCCACTAAGATTCGTCCGTTTATTTTTGCAGGTTTAAGAATTCCTGGAATGGCCATACTCGCACTAATGGCTTTCGCTAAATTTCCTTTATTAAAAATCACTTCTTCTCCAGTCGTTACATCCACGCAATTAACATAAAGGGGAATCTTTAAGTCTTCAAAATTTTTATTTTTAAATAAAATGTTAAAATAATTTTCAAATTTATTTCCTTTTAATTTTCTGTTAAGAGAAACTTTTACTATCTCCTTTAAATTAAGTTTCTCGCTTATCTTTTCCATCTCTTTTCCAGAATAACCCAAGCAATAGAAGGCTCCAATAATTGCTCCCATGCTACATCCAGAAACACAAGCGGGTTTTAGTTTTAATTTATCTAAAACTTTTATTACTCCGACATGTGCAAATCCTCTGACTCCTCCGCCACTTAAAGCAAGACCAATTTTGTTCATGAGAGTAGAATGGAGAACTAGTATAAAAAATTATTGACTTTTTGTTAATAATTTTAATCCTTCTAAAATAGATTTGGCATCTGAAAGTGCATTGTGGGCTTTCTTTTTGTTTTTTACTCCAAATCCCCCTATTATCGTTCCACTACTGAATTTGTTAACATCGATCCCCTTATTTTTGAAAATTTTTCTGACATCATAAAACTTTTTTATTGGTTTTGATTTTAATTTATCTAAAATTTTTATTTCTCCAGATTTCTTTTCTTCTCTTCTTTTTGTCTAATCTCTTTTGCTACCTTTAATAATAACTCGTCTAAATTTTTCCTCAATCTTCCTGTTTCTATTAATTTGCACTTTTCGCTTGGAGGTCCAGATAAAGACGGAATTTGCACGCAATATATAATAGAATATTCTTTTTCATTTTTAAGATAATATATTTCCCCAAGATATTTTGAATATTTTTCAGTGGTCTCTAAATGGTAAGTCTTTTCATCCCATTTTTTTAGTTTCACTTTGATTTTTTTTTGTTTCATAAAAAAGTAACTAAAAAATACTTTTTAACCGTTTATGTTTTTAAACATATATTTTTAAGATTATGGTTTTAAACGCTCAGAGCAGGAACCTGTGAAACAGGTCCTTGTGCCCTCCTTGGGGTATCGAACAATAATGGGTTCGATTAAAAACGCCCAGAGCAGGAATCGAACCTGCGTACCCCGAAGGGTCCGGCTTAGCAAGCCGGTGCAATACCATTATGCGATCTGGGCATATGTTCCAATCGCATTCGTTTATTGAACGAGAGGGATTTATCCCGACTATGCGATCTGGGCATATTCTTATAGAAATAAAATCCTTTTAAATATTACTCTAAAACAAAAAATAGCGAGGGCGGGATTTGAACCACGCGACCTCCGGGTTATGGGCCCGACGAGCACTCCAGGCTGCTCCACCTCGCTATAATAAGTCCATCAAAATTAAATTTATAAAGGTTATGAAATTGGACATTCTATGTTAATACTCGGAATAGATGATGCAGGGAGAGGACCAGTAATAGGTCCAATGGTTCTGGCGGGTTGTTTGATAGATGAAAAGACAGAACAAGAATTCAAGAAATGGGGAGTAAAAGATAGCAAACAATTAACTCAGAAAAGACGAGAGTTCTTAGCAGAAAAAATAAGAGCGCAAGCAGAGACTTTTGAGATTGTGTTGGCTTCGCCAGAAGAGATAGATTTTGCAAACTCTAAGGGAGTCAACTTAAATGATTTAGAAGCGCTGAAAACAGCAAAAATAATTAATAGGATAAATAAAGGTTTTAAAAAAATAAAGGTGGTGGTGGATTGCCCTTCAGTTAGTCTAGTAAAATGGGGTGATTTTCTAAAAACAAAAATAAAGAACTTATCAAACCTAGAAGTTTATTGCGAACACAAGGCAGACCAAAATCACATCGCGGTTTCAGCGGCTTCAATTCTTGCAAAGGACACACGAGAAAAAGAAATGGATAAATTAAAAGAGATTTACGGAAAAGAAATTGGTTCTGGTTATTGTTCAGATCCTCTAACCTGCAAATTCCTCGAAAAACATTGTCAAAAATATGAAGATAAAGGAATTTTCAGAAAAACCTGGAGCACATGGAAAAAAATAATCGCAGGTTCTAAACAGAAAAAATTGTTTTAAAATTATTATTTATTTTTACTAGCGTAAGCATTTTCTAATTTTTCACGTAACGCCTTTCTCTGGTCTTTCCACGCGTCTTTTTTAGGATCCCAGTCATCTAAACTAAGCATTTTTTTTGATTCTTTGAGATAAGATTCTAATAAAGAAATATCTTCAGAGATAATTGTTCCAGGATACCTTTGAGCATATGATTTATCTTCATCTTTAAGGGGATTAATTTTTGGTTGGCCATATGCGATTCTTGCTATAACATCCATTAAAGAAATATCTTCATATTTTTCTACTAAAGTTTTGCTTCCTAATTGCGGGATAATTGCCCTGTTTTCTGTAAGATAAGCAAGTTCTGAATTATCTGTTCTTCGTTTTACAAAATATAACATACTATTTCATCGTACATCTGTTTATAAAAATTATTGCGATAAAATAGCATTGTTGAAAGTTGATGGGTTTCTCAAACTTTAAAAATCTCCTTTCTTTATTTTCTTCATGCCTTATATAAAAAAGATAGTGATGCATGGATTTAAGAGTTTTGTGAAGAAGACAGAAATCCCTTTCACCCCTGGGATAAATGTTATCTTGGGTCCTAATGGGAGTGGGAAAAGTAATATTTCTGATGCATTGTGTTTTGTTCTCGGGAGACTTTCAATTAAATCTATGCGAGCCGCGAGAGCAAAGAACTTAATTTTCATGGGAACAAAATCTATTGGACCGGCAAAGGAAGCCTCTGTAGAAATTGTTTTTGATAATGAAGATAAAACCTTCTCTCTTGAAACCAAAGAAATTTCTATAAAACGGATTGTAAGAAAAAACAGCCAGAGTATATACAAAATAAATAATGAAACAAAAACAAGGCAAGAAATTTTGGCGTTATTGGCTCAAGCAGGAATTGACCCAAACGGTTTTAATATTATTCTGCAGGGGGAGATTCAAAATTTCGTGAGAATGCAACCAGAAGACCGGAGAAAGATTATAGAAGAAGTTTCAGGAATTTCTATTTATGAAATGAGGAAAGAAAAGTCATTGAAAGAATTAAATAAAACAGAAGATAAATTAAAAGAGGTGACAACGATTCTTAGAGAGCGAACTATTTTTTTGAATAATCTTGAGAAGGAGAGACAGCAAGCACTTCGTTATAAAAGATTGGAGAAAGATATTAAGAGATACAAGGCGAGCATAATTTACCACGATTTGACAAAAAAGAAAAAAGAAGCTGAAGTGATTGAGGGGGGCATTTCTAAAACAAGGAAAGAAGTAGACAAATCAAAGAAAGTGAGTTTGACAATCCAAGCGAATATAGAGAATATGGAATCAAAAGTTCTGTCAATTAATTCAACTATTCAAAAATCAACAGGGCTTGAGCAAGAAAAACTTAATCAAGAAATAGCAGATATTCGTGCAGAGCTTGCAGGAATAAATGTGCGAGTAGAAAATTATGAGAAAAAACTTTTAGAAATAAGAAAGCAAAAACAGGAATTTGAACAATTGCTTAATGAAGATAAGTCCTCGATAAAAAAACTTCAGGCAGATTCTCCGAGCAAATCTCGGACTCAAAAAGAGATAGAAGACAAGAAAAAAGAACTGGAAGAATTTGAAGAGAAAAGGAAAAAATTTTACACGACCAAGTCAGAATTGAAATCTATTCGCGAGAGAATTCATGATAAAGAAGTTCTTTTGCAAAATTTCACAAATGAAGCTGAATTTTCAATAAAACAAATAAAATCTTTTTTTAGAGATTTGTTTGATAGAAATACTAAACAAGAAAAAGTGGACACATTGAAATTCGCACTTACAGAA
Organism: Candidatus Woesearchaeota archaeon; assembly: GCA_964444095.1. GTDB lineage: Archaea > Nanobdellota > Nanobdellia > Pacearchaeales > GW2011-AR1 > JAGLWP01. The sequence goes on from CAYUEW010000002.1 coordinate 32,507, forward strand.
AAAAGAGAATTATTAGAGCGATTGAATAAGCGAGAAATAGAACTTGAGAAAGTTTCTGGAGCAAACGAGTATGAAATAGATAAACAGACAAAGTTGGTTGGGAAAATTTCTAAGATGGATGTTTGTCCGCTTTGTAAAAATAAGATTACTCAAACGCACATAGATGAAATGCATAAGGATATTATTCCGCAAATCGCATCTTTGAAGAAAGCGACAGAGAACTCAGATAAAGAATTAGCAGAAATTTATAATAAAAAAGAAATGATTAAACAGGCGATAGAGCAAGCGACTGTGGAGATTTCAAAGCGAGAGTCTGACTTGATTAAGATTGCAAACATAGATGAAAAGAAAGAGCAGATTAAAATTCTTCAAGCAAAGGTTGATGTTTTGCGTGGGGAGTTGACAGAGTTAGCTAAGAGAAAGAAGAATCTTGAAATGAATTTTGATAAAGATTCTAATATTGAACAAAAGTATGAGACACTGCGAGTTGAGATTCAGGAAATTTCTTCACGAACAAAAGAAAATATTAATTCAGAAATTTCGTTTAAGCAAAGAGAATTTGAACGGGCAAAGATTTCTCTTAATCAAGCAACAAGAGAAGAAGAGGATTTGCAAAAAGAATTACAAGAACTCAAGCAACAAAAAAATGAGCGGGAAAAATCTTTTGAGAAGAAAAAAGAGCTTGAGCAAAAGTTAATTGAAAGGTTTCAGAAATTGATTTTAGAGAGGGATGCTTTGCAAAAAGAAGTAAGAGAGACAGAAATCAAGCTTGAGTCAAATAAAAATGTCACATACAATTTTGAACGAGATGTTAATAATTTAAAAATAGATATGGCGCGAGTTAGTGCAGAAGTTGAGAATCTTGAAACCGAGATGTTGGAGTTTCCAAATATTGAAATGATAAGAGTAAACAAGGATTCTCTTTTACAAAAATTAAACAAAGCGCAAGAAATTATTTCGCGGATTGGTTCTGTAAATCTTCGTTCTTTGGAAGTTTATGAACAGGTTAAAAAGGAATATGATTCTGTCCAAGAAAAAGCAGAGATTATCAGTAAAGAAAAAGAAGGTGTGATGAAAATAATCCATGAGATAGACATAAGAAAGAAAAAAGAATTCTTGAAAACACTTATTTCGCTTAATGAAATTTTCACACGGAATTTCTCCCATTTAAGCGAGAAAGGAAAGGTTTATCTTGAGATGGAAAATAAGAAAGACCCCTTTGAAGGAGGGATAAGTATAACAGTGAAAACAGGACACGGGAAATATCTTGATGTGAAGTCATTGTCTGGGGGAGAGCAAACCCTTGTTGCACTTTCCTTAATTTTTGCGATACAGGAATTAAGCCCGTATTATTTTTACATATTGGACGAAATTGATGCAGCGCTTGATAAAAGAAACTCATCACGGCTTGCGAATTTGCTTCAGAAGTACATGCAGAGAGGACAGTATATTGTTATTTCGCATAATGATGAAGTTATTTCAAATGCAACAAATTTGTTCGGAATAAGCATGCATGACGGAATTTCAAAAGTAGTTAGTCTGAACGTTTAAAGTTTGCCTTGTCTGTCATAAACGCCTTTAACTTTTTGACAAACATCTATTAATTTTCCAGCCCCAGGAGTTTCATAAAATTCTTTCGGAGTATCTATTAATTGTTCTAAATATCCTTGAGCATCTTCTATTTGCCTAGCAGTTGCAAGAATCAATCTGGGTGAAAAATTTTTCTCCCCATTAAACTCTTCATAAATTTCTTTCAAACTATCTTGCCCAATAAAATGCATAACTGTCGCAGTAGTTATTAATCCATTTTGAATTTTTCCAAGATATTCTATCGCTCCTTTAATATATTCCTCTCCAGTGTCTGTGATAGAATTCTGATTATGTCTAACCTGATTAATAATATAATCAAATACTAATTCTTGTCCGAAAACATTTGCTTCATCCATTTTGTTATTATTTAGTTTTGACTTTTAAATATTTATATTCTTTTAGGGATTTTACTCTTTTCCTCCGAGTATGCCCAGAATATTTCCTGCATAAACCGATGCAATATCTATTATTGTATCTATTGCAATTTCACTTTCTTGAAAAACATATTTATCTTCAACATATTCCCAGCCCCCATTGAATAATGTACCCACCATTAATCCTGCGACAACTCCTTTTGCACCTCCTCCTGCTCTTCTATAAGCAAGGGTTCCCATTCCAACCCCCATTGCTAAGTGGTCTACTGTGTTATACTTGTTTAAGTCATGATGGAGAAGAGAATTAGATAAGACACTGGCAATACTCCCCAAGCCCCACATCACTGCAAAATTAAAAGCACTTTCTTTTAAATCCTCTTTAAATGTCCTTTGTTCTAAAATGGTTTTTGTCATTTTATTCCATGAAACACGTCTGTGGCATATTCTTTAAAATTATTATAAATGCGATTAAATTCTTCTCTACCCGAGAAAGTTAATTCTGGAAAAGGAATTTGATCAATTAAGTATTCTATGTCAGAAAAATTCTCTTTAGATAATTTTTTTTCTGCATACATATTTGAAGATTCTATCATACAGAATATCGCATTGTCTATAGTTTTACTATTAATTTGAGAGGGAACCTTTTCTTTTCCATCTAAAAATATTCTTTTTGGGCTTCCAAAAATTGTTTCAACTCCAGAGGTAAAAAGAGTATCAGAAAGTTTTAGATACAATCCGGATATCTCTTCGAATTTTCCAAATCTTTTAAGTTCATTAAATGCAGTCCTTGCTTTGATATATTCAAAGTTCATTAAAAGATTTTTTCCAAGAGAAAGGAGTTTATCTGGAGAATAATTTCTGATTCTGTCTAATTCTGGTTTAATCAATCTAAGAACAGAATTCTCTTCAAAATTTGGTTGGGGGTATTCGTTTGTCATCTTATTTCATCACCTCAGGAATATAAAAAAATAAAAAAATAAAAATAAAAATTTAGTAAGCTTAGTAGTAGCTTTCGCCGAATTCTTCAGCTTTTTCTGGTTTCTTTGTTATTAAAACAATCATAACTACCAATAGCACTACGAATATTACAGCCAAGATTAATGTAAGCACAAATATTGGGCTTGACATTCTGTCTGCATCTTCGCTTACGCCAGTATAGTTAACTGTTCCAACAAGTTCATTTCCGCTAAGGACTAATACATCAAAGTTGTATTCTTCGTCTTCAGGGAATAATACTTCCACTAATTTGCTTGATCCAGCTTGTACAGCAATTGTTAACTCTTCAGAAGGGTAAACGATTGTGTAAACTTTCAAAGCATTTGTAGGGTTAAGTACTAACAAATTGCTTCCTGCTTTTAATACAACTTCAGGAAAACCATTTGCTACAGTAACTTGTTTCTCAACAATTTCACTGAAATCAGCAACTTCTACTCCAAGAGTGTAGATACCTGATGCAACACTGTAAGGTACTTCTAAGTAAACTGTTACAGAATCTTCATCATCATCTGAATCGAATTCAGCAGCAGTAACTAAGTCCCCGAAATAAGTAGTTCTTTCAACACCTAATTCAGTGATACTTACTGTCACATAAAGTTCTTCTAAGTCGTTGTATCCAGTATTTTTCAAAACAACTTCAATTGGAGATGTTTCTCCAGCTGAAAGTGTGTTACTCATAATAACTGACTTTACTTCAACTTCGAATGACTCTCTTTGAACTCTCAAGGTGTCTAAAGAATTCTCTGTTTCTAAATCTGCATTCCAGACTTTAACAGTGAAATCCATATCTTCGCTTGATTTGTCTTCATCTACTTCTGGAACTTCTATTGTTAATGTTTTAACATAAGTTTTTCCAGCTTCAACATCAAAATATGCTGAAGTAGTAGTTGAGTCGCCTTCTTCACCTTCAAGTTTTATTCTTACTCTAACATTAGACGCATCATAGTCACTATCGTAACTTGATTCATCAATGAAATTACCTACCGAAGTAGTGTCTAATACATCAATAAAACCATCTGCATCATTATCAAGACCATCTGTCATACCAGTGAATACTGTAAATGTAACTTTAACAGTTACATCTTCACCAGCAATAGCAGTTGCAGAATTTACAGCTACATTATCTATTTGAACAGATAAAGGAGTAGATGTAATTTCTAAAGCACTAACAGTTGTAGCTAAGAACAAAAGAGTCGCGATTGCTAAAAAAGAAACCAAAGTTCTTTTTGCATTCATTTTGTTTTTCATCTTATATTTAATTGCAGAAAAACTTAGTTTTCTGTAAACTGGACACATAAAAACGACTTATAAACTTTATGGTGACAACATACATGTTCTATTATATAGTACTAACTGTAAGTAACAAATAGTGGCTTTATTTCTCGCTTGTTACTTACTGCCTATAATCGCAATTTCCCAACGACAAGAAATTCATACAAATTCAGAACACAGAGTAAAAATTAATAGAAAGATTTCCTAACGCCAAGTCCTTTCTCCAATCTATATGATTGAGAGTTAGAATCTCCAACAGTAACAATCCTAAACGCGTGAGGATAAGGCAAATCATACCATCGCCCTTTAGAAATATTCAAAAGAACGCTTTTAGCACTATCTGCATCTTCTGCTAATCTACTTTCAAGAATTGCTTTCATTGCTTCTGCTTCTGTTTTTGGCTTACCCTTAACAATTCCCAAAGAACCAGTATACCAAACCTTCTCTGTCAATTTTTGCAGAGTAGAATGATTACCAAAAATATTAACAAAATTGTGCGCACCTTCTTCTTGAAGACTCGCGTTTTTTATAGTCCGCTTTTCAACAGTTTTACCGAAATTAATATCCATCTGATTATTGTGAGAAAATCAGTTTATAAAAGTTTGTAAAAAATAAAAAAGGGAGCAAAGCTCCCATTAAAATTAAAAGCTAAGTAATTGAATTTTCGTATCAGTTGTAGCGAAATTCTTCGCCACAAGAACCTGACATTCTGCTTCTTCTGCAGCCTGAATAGTTGAACTTGTTACTGTTCCATCAATTATAATTAATGGATATTTCACATTGCTTCTTTTCAAGGTGCCGTTCAAACTCTTAGCAGAAACGCTTTTCGCTTCATTCAAAGATTCGTCTAAAAGAATTGCTTTTCCTGTTCCCTCATTCTTCACAAACAATCCCTTAACTTTCTCTTTGTCTTCATCACTTAATGCAAACCCGCTAGCTTCTGTTTTCTGGGGTTGTTTCTTCCCCAAAAAAACATGCAAAGGAACTTTCTTTCGCAATGCCATCAAGATTTCTTTTCCCATGAGTTCTTCAACTTCTTTTCCATCTGGGGCTGTTGCAACGTAAGCAACTGTAGCATTGTCAATAACATTTTGCGCAATCAATTTTCCACCCCTGTCTCCATCTGTGAACAAAGTAATTTCTTTTTCCTTACTTAATTCTCCGATTTCATCAGGCAGTTTGGTTCCGTTCATCGCAATAACATTGCTAACACCGTTCTTGATAAGATTCAAAACATCTGCTCTTCCTTCAACAACAATAATTTCTTTTCCAGACAAGTCTCCGCAAGTAAGTTTGTTTTTTCCATACTCGCCAACTCCTGCCATTCTTGTTGAACCCTTAATCTCATTAGAGATTTCTCTCGAGCTTGTTGAACCCTGAATTTCTAGCATTAACTTTTTAGCTCTTTCAATGATGTAATCTCGCTTATTTCCACGAACATCCTCAATTCTTTCAACTTCGATTTGAGAATCACAAGGACCAATTCTTTCAATTGTTTCTATAGCAGCACCAATCAAAGTTGTCTCTGACTGATCCAATGCAGTTGGGATTTGAATTTCACCAGTAGTTCGTTTGTTTTCCCTATGGATGTCAACTTCGATTCTACCAATTTTCCCTTCTTTCTGCAAATCCCTCATTTCGAGGTCTGCGCCAAGCAATCCTTCTGTTTGTCCGAAAAGAGCTCCGATTACGTCAGGCTTTTCTAAAGCGCCTTCAGCTGTAAAAGTTGCATGTATCATGTATTTTATTGATACTGGACTTATTTTTGCCATTTTTTTCTCCGATTTAATTAATAAAATCTTTCGATTTCATATAGAAAAATATTCAAACCTATCTCTTACTAATTCTAAATCAATAATGAATGTGAATGTAATTAATTTAATAATCTGATACCTTTCTAGTAATAATTCGTGCAGAAAAGAGTTTTTAAAGTTTTGGGAGCAGAATTACTTAGACTTAACAATTTCAGTACACATTCCAGCAGCAACAGTAGCACCTGCGTCTCTTACTGCGAATCTTGACATGAACGGATTGTCCTTTTGTGTTTCTAAACATAAATTTCCTTGAGGCCTAATTCTAACTTTTGCTGTGTCCCCGTTCTTCAAAAAGTCTGGGTTTTCCTTAATTGTTTCTCCAGTTCTTGGGTCTATTTGAGCAACTAACTCAACAAATTGGCAAGGCACTTGAGCAGTATGTACGTGGAATACTGGAGTGTAGCCTTTTGCTAAAACAGTAGGATGATTAATTACAGTAATTGTAGCAAGGAATTCTTCAACAACAGGAATTGGGTTTGCAGATTCACAGATAACATCTCCTCTTGCAATATCTTTCTTTCCAACACCTCGCACATTGATTCCAACATTATCTCCGGCTTCTGCTTCTGGAAGTGTTTCGTGGTGCATTTCAATTGTCTTAACTTCTCCTTCAATTCCAACACCAGTTCTTCCTGGAAGCACTTTAACTTTTTGTCCAATCTTCATAATTCCTGTTTCAACTTTTCCAACAGGAACAGTTCCAATACCTGTAATTTCATAAACATCTTGAACAGGCATTCTCATTG
>CAYUEW010000003.1:0-6526 GCA_964444095.1 Candidatus Woesearchaeota archaeon
TAAGTTGCATTGTAAGTTGTAGTCCAAGCATCATTCCAATTTGTATAAGTATCTAAAGTATAATTCTTTGAAACATTTGTTTCCCAAGCAGAAACATTAATTCCATTAGAAAAAATATCCCCTGTAACGTTCAAGCTTCCAGAAACATTTAAACTTCCTGTGATTGCTATCCAACCATCCACAATGTTATCAATCATTTCTCCTAGAGTGAAAGTTATTTTTTCTGCTAACGTAAGATTTTGCATTTCATAATTATTAAGGGGATTTACAAAATCTGTCTCATTGGATTTAAATGCATAAGGAGAGGAGGTTAAATTTATTCTTGGAACCATTTCTCCGTCTTCTCCCACTAAAATTCCCAAGTAATATTGTGTATCAAAAGGCAAGTTCACATCATTCAAAATAAAATTATAAACTCCATTTGAATCTGTAACAACAGAATTATTTGGTGAAGTGTAAAGAGAGCTTCCACCAGCCACAACATCATAAATTCTAAAAGTCATATTGTAATTCCCAGTCAAAACAGAACCAGAATTGTCAGTCAATTTCCCTTGAAGATTCAATGTCTGTGGCACTGCAGCAGAAACACTACCCACTAAAAGAAACATAATCAATAACAAAATAACAAAATTATTTCTTACCATATCCTCTCAACCTAATCTCTTTTAAATTTTCTATCACCAAACTCTTGACAAACTCTGTTTTTTTAATTCCTAAATCATCAGAAATCTTACTAATAATCTCATCCATTTCACTAGAAGTCGAAATCTTTATTTCACCCATTTTTATCCCTAATTAGATACTAATTGGTGAGTAATTCATGTATTTAAATATTTCTATCGTGTAACAATCTCTAAAGCATCCCGATGCTTTAATTTATATTCCTTACCTAAAATCTTTTTAGTTCTTGCGTCAATTGCTTTAATAAAATTCTTCCCAAAATCAGTATGTAAAAAAAATGCAAAATCTAATGCAGTGCTTCCCCCAGGCAATAAAAAACAATCCGGCAAAATATTTCCTTTGCTATCTGCAAGTTTACTCGCCCCAGCAGGAAAAATCGCGATGTATTTTAATAAATCAAAAATAGCATAATTCAAAATATTCTGGACGCCGGTATTTCCATAAACATCTAAAACATTTTTCTGAATTTTATCCAAAGCCTGTTTTTGTCTTGTGCCCTTTAGGGTATTTTCGTTTATTTCTTTTTTAATTTTAAAATCTTTTTCTCCTGGAATATATTCAATTAATTCTGCCTTCCCCGCCTCTCGCAAAGCCAGTTCAGAATCTGCAGAACAAGGTATCATTATCAAATCAGAAAACTTTTCTTTCAACTTTTCATAATTCTCCTTGCCCTTTTCTGTATCAATCTTATTTATCGCGAGAATCATCGGCTTACTTTCCTTTCTCAACTCAGAAGTAAATTTCTTAACTTGTTCCTCATTCCAAGTACTCTGTCTTTCTGGCAAATTCAATTTCCTCAAAACATCCTTAACTTGTTCCTCTTTAACTTTCAAACCAGAAAATTGTTGGGCAACAGCCCCAGAAAATTTCGTATGTTCTATTTCTGTTTTCCTCGCAAATCCTTTCCAAACTTTTAAAAAAATATTATAATACCATCGATTTAATTCTTCTTCCAAAAAAATAATATCCTGAGAAACATCATAATTTTCTGTTGCCTTACCTTCAACATCTGTTTGCCCAGAGGCATCAACAATATGAATAAACACATCTGCTTTTCTCAAATCATCTAAGAATTGATTCCCTAACCCCTTGCCTTCTGAAGCACCCGGCACCAATCCTGCAACATCCATTAATTCAATTGGAACAAACCGCTGATGATTAATACAAAATCCATGATTCGGATTACATTGTGTATTAAATTCCTTGTCAATACATGCAACTTTAACATAACCCACGCCGTGGTTCGCTTTTATTGTTGTAAAAGGATAAGATGCAATTTCCACTTCTGCTAAAGTCGCTGCTTTAAAGAACGTGCTTTTCCCAACAGATGGCTTTCCAACCAAACCAATTAACATATCATTTAACCGAATGAGTCTTTTTTAAAATTATTGAACTCCTTTTTCTTGTTGTCTTTTTCTCCTAATTACTAATGCAATAATTAAGATACCAATTATCAAAATTAAGATAATTAAAATGAACATTAAACTACTCAAAAAATCTGCTGCGGTTTTATGTACTATTTCAAAGTGCGCACTTGAAGGAGCCACTCCTCCAGAATAAATTAATTCCAATCCAACAATATATTTTCCTAAGGGCAAACTTCCTGTATCAAAGTTTCTTCTAAAATTGGTTTTCCTTTCAACAAGAACAGTTTCACTCTGAGTCAAATAAATCTTCCCAGAATAATCTTTAATTACATAATTCAAAGTTACATCTAATCTTTCAGGGTCGCCCATTGGAACCAAAGTAACTCTTGTCCTTAAATCACTCTCTTGCGAAAGTTTGTAATCTGGGTTCAACACCACAATGTTTGAGTCAAAAAGCAAAAGTTTAGTTTTTATATTTAAAGAAACAGGAATTTTAACAGAACCAATATTAATAGAACCAGTAAAAATACCCGTATCATTTGAAGCAACAAAAATAACATTAAGATTTTTTATTTCACCTGCAGCCAAAGTCAAAGAAGTATCCCCAAAAATAACCATCTGAGTTAAACCTGTCTGACTAACTGAAATAGTAATTGCAGAGGTTCCAATATTTTTAACACTTATCACTTTTTCCTTGTTTGTATTTATCGCTAAATCTAAATTAATTTCTGTTGGAATAACCGTTATTGTTGAAGCAGTAGTTTCTCCCCCTGTATCTCCTTCTGCATCTCCTCCGCTTGGGGGGGTTACAGGAACTGCCACACAAACGCCAGTAGTACAAGTATAACCAGAGGCACAAGTCCCACAATTCAAAGTCCCAGCGCAACCATCTGTCCATGCCCCACAATTATATCCCAGAATAGAACAAGTTAAAGGAACACATCCAAAAAACCCTTCAATATAAGTATCCGGATTTATCACTATTGTCTCGCTCCCCCCAGAATTCAATGAGATAACATCTGCACTTAAAGTTGGTAAAATCAACAAGACTAAAATAAAAAGTATAAATTTCATAGAATTATTTTCTAGTTTCATTTTAATTAACCAACTCTCAAATCTAAATTTGGAAGTATATAAATAATCATGTCCCCTAACAAATTAAATATATTGCTTGTGTTTATTTTAGAATTTAATTTTGTCCAACCAGTATTCACATAACTTATATTTCCGCCCCCCAATTCGCAATTAAATTCAATATCACAATTTTCTGACATATCTATTATCCAATTATTTCCTTCTACAGGACAATAACAACTAGTACAAACACCTGTTCCAGTATCACAATGAAATCTTTCCTCAGGACAATATGAATCTGAACCACAATCAAACCACACCCCGTTAGCACAAACATCATCATCCCCATCTCCATCTGCATCATAAGCTTCCCCAGATTGATAACAGGTATTATCTGCAATACAAGAGTTAGATGTATCACAACAAGCAGGCTCTGAAACTACTGTTCCTACTGAATCTCCTTTTGAAATAGAATCTATATATTCTTCATTAGAATCATCACCACAACAACAATTTATTGAAGAATCAAAACCTACTCCAATAGCTACTCTTTGACCATTACAATAAAGTGTACTAGCAGTATTTCCATTTTCAGGCACATATCCATCCCCAGTAGCATCTCCATAAGATACATTCCAATGGTAATGTGGACTCGCTGCTTCGCAATAGCTTTGATGATAATCTGTATTTAACCAACCATTATTTGTGGGATAACAATGAGCTTCGCTTCTACCATCTCCATTTAAATCAAAATAATACTCAGGATAACATTTTCCATCATAAACACATTTTAGGTCTGCACCACAACAAGCATCATCTGAAGCATCATCATTCCAATCAAATTGGTCTGTCCAAGAAGAATACTCATTTCTTGAACTATAATACTCATTAACATCATCACCACAACATTCAAGGTCTCCGTTAAGATATTCTACAGAAGTATATTCTCCATTTCCCCCACTTTCACCAGAAGCAACTGCATTCCAATCTGGGTCTGCAACTGATGTTCTTGGACTTGAAACCCCTTTTTTAGGCCCACAAACATTACCACACCAGTAATCCATAAAATCTGATTGATCACACTCTAACCATTTACCTGTTCCACTAGAATCATAACAATGGGCTGCTTGGTCATTTCCTGTTCCAAGACCAGTGTCTGTTGTTCCTGCAGCTTCGGCATTATAACAAGTTGCACCATAAACACAATCAGATGCATGACTGCAACAAGCATTCTCACCATTAACCCAAGCAATAGTTTCACTATAAGCTAGTTCGTGATTAATATTTTCACTAACATCATCTCCGCAACAAGTTGTTCCATCCGCCTCTCCTCCAATTGCCCAAGAACCACACTTAGTGCAACAAGTTGCACTATTATCCCCTTCATATGTCCCAGTATAAGTGTGATAATGGTCAAAAAACATTGTATCTCCAGTACAAAATCTGTTTGCAGCAGCCTTACAATCTCCATTAACTATTGGGGTAGAACTCACTGTAATCCCACAAGTACCTGCTGTCCCATAATGAGAATGATACCAAAATTGGTCGTTATAAGTTAAATCTCCTGTGCAAGCCAGATAACTCCCAGAACAAACAACAGAAGAAGGATATCCTAATGTAGTAGCAACATCTAAACAATAAGCATTTGAATCATGCGGACTAAAATAATGTATATGTCGTGCATATTCCATATTGCTTCCATCACAATAAGGGGTTGTACAACTTACAGACTGAACATCCCCACTACCCAATGCAAATATTCCTTGAATCAAAATCAAAAAAATTAATAAAAAAACTATGAACTTGCGGAACATATTTTACCTCCACTAGGAAAAATAACACACTCGGTAGTGATATTCCCATTTACCTCAAGAGCTGTTGAAGGAGTTGTTATACCTATTCCCAAATCTCCCATAACATAAGAATCTCCATAACTTCTAAACATAACATTAGCACTTTCAGATTCATTAAATAATATAAAGTAACCCCCATTTCCATCACTATCTCCTAACTTTGCTCTATAATTATCAGAATCCCCGCTATCTGAAACTAAAAAGTAATCTGTATCTAAAGACACTTGTAAAGGGTGAAGTGGGGCGGTTATCCCTATTCCTACATTCCCCAAAAAGTAATTGTCTCCTGTTCCATTAGAATGAATTTCCCCTCCAATATGGATATCCCGCCATCTTAAACTTGCATTTCCAATATCAAAAATATTATCAAAACCCACCGTCGGTAAAAGAGAACCATTAACATTTAATGTATCTAAATTTAAAGAACTAAGATTATAAACATAAACTGTTTGAGCATATAAATCCCCATCTCCAATACTTACTCCTCCATTCATCCAACCCCCATTAAAATCTACATCCCCTTCCATTACAACATCCCCAGATAAATTTGTTGTTCCAAAAACATTCAATCCATGGGTAGGACTGTTCGTCCCAATGCCCACTCTATCTGCTAAATGATGCAAAATAACATTTGTGCTAGACCGATTCCAACTAGAAGAATTAGATGCTCCCTCAATTCCAGTCAATAAAGAACCATCTCCAAGAAAATAATTTGCAGTGATATTCCCGGATGCATTAATATTCTGCACAAAAAGAGTTGTTATTCTATTTGCTAGACTTCCAAGATAAGAAAAAAATCCATAATCTGCAGTGATATTCTTCCCAACTAAATTAACATTTGAATCATTAATTATCCCCCCAGCACTTATATTCATTGCAGTAAAAGAATAAGGCGTTCTCGCAATCTTGGAAGCATTAATTAAAACATCATCTCGATAATAACAAAGCCAATATTGCTCAGAAAAATCAAGGTTTACATTTTCAAGATAATAACTAATTATCCCCCGAGAATCTGTTGTAAGATTTGTTCTATTTGTGTAAACAACATTACTACAATCTACTAATGTTGAAATATTAAACTCAAAATCAAATGTTCCTATTTCCACACTCCCTGAACTATTAATTACTTGTATATTCAAGTGTAATTCTTCGTCAATTGCTGCTGCAGAAATAAAATTTATTGCCAATGACACACAAATTACAAATAAGATAATCCCCACACCCTTTTTCATAGCAAACTTAGTGCAATTCTCTTTATAAATTTTATTAAGATAGTAGAGTAACCCGAAGGAGACTGTTTTCCCTACAGAACAAATTAAAAGAAATCTCGTCGGTAAGTTGACTCTTCCCACAAAAAAATAAATTTAAAGTAAGGTAACAAAAGGCAATGAGTAAATTTTAAATACATTAAAAAACAATGAATTATGCGAGCCTGTAGCTCAGTCTGGTCAGAGCACTGCTCTTATATGAGTTTAATTCGTAAGGATTAATTTTTTTTGGATTCGTCTAAGAAAGGCAGGGGTCCACGGTTCAAATCCGTGCAGGCTCATT
>CAYUEW010000003.1:6626-36257 GCA_964444095.1 Candidatus Woesearchaeota archaeon
TGAAAGTTCCTTTTTAATCAACCTGATTTGAACATTTCAAATCTAGAGAGTTTACACGAAAAGACAAAAATTAAAAACAAATAACTTTGAGCGTGGGCTCGAATTTTGCAGGCTCATTAGTTTAGTTACTTTTAAAAACTATTTTTCTGTTTAAATCTTAGCCCCCATAGTTCAGTGGCCAAGAATGCTGCCCTTTCAAGGCAGTGACCCGGGTTCGAATCCCGGTGGGGGCGTTCATAAATTCTATAATTTCTCAAGAGAAACCATAATCTTTTAAACTCAAATATTTGAGGATAACCATGACAAATTTCAAAGGTTTTAAAGAAAAAATTATAGCTGGCACACTTGGTGCGAGCCTTCTTTTTAATGTTGCTATGGGTTTCCAAAACACCCCCTTAAACGCAGAAAATAAAAATTTAACTCAAACAAACAGGGGGCTTTCCATGGATAATCATGGATTAGAAATATTTCTAACAAACATGACTACTCAAAGAGATAATCTTCAAAAAATAAACAAAGAAGCGATACAAGTGGCTAACAATAAGCTTACTACTATGGAAAAAAGATTACCTGGAATTGGGGGGATGTTAACTTCTGCAAAATTACTTTTAGATAGAACTTTGAGATTTAATGATGCACCTGAAAACACAGATGAAGCAACAGAGATAATAAAAGAAGCACAACTTTATCCAGGAAATTTAGATGAATTACAATTTAAGTACATGTGTGATGCACATGGTATACAAAATTATGAATTCACCCGCCCTTTCTTCAAAGTACCTTTTGAAGATGATGCAATTGTTTATGTTTCTTCAGATAAAGGACCAAGAAAAAATATAGCGATTAATAAACGTACAGGGATTGAAAAATATCTTGGAGTGAGTATGCATGAAGGTGATGATATTGGTAGTAAAAATAAAAAAATCGTGGCAAAGTATGAGTTTGAAGTTGTTTTGTATGGAGATTTTCATAAATTACCAGAAGGAGACCATAACAGAGATTTATATGGTGGAACAGGAAGAACAGCAATTTTAAGAAGACATGTAGTTTATGATGGAAAAGATTATGGTTATTATCGCGAATTATTTGGACATCTCGCAGAAGATAGCAATATTATATACAAACCAGGAGACATAATTCATGCTGGAGAAACAATTGGCATCATGGGAAATACAGGATTATTATCTATGGGAGAACATTTGCATTGGGCAATTTATTATGAAGATAAAGAGAACTTTAACCTTGTAGACATCTTCGCCAATAAAACATATGGAATTGAAGGTATGCCGGAAAATGCTTTGTATTTTTTTGAAGATTAATCAAATTCTTTCAATTAAAGAAATCCATTTAGACTTAAAGGTTTCCAAACTATGATTCTCATTAAAGTACTCTAAAGCTTGTTTTGAAAAATCTTCTCTATTTTGGATAATTGTATTATATTTTTCTAGAAATTCACCAAGGTATTTTGAATTATTCAAATCTACAACAAATTCAGGTATTTCTTTTTTTATGTCTGGTCCATATCCTACCATAGTAGTTAAAACAGGACAACCACAAGCCATGGCTTCAAGGGTTATCAAACTCCCCCCCTCAAATCTGGTAGGTTGTAATAAAACTTGTGCTTGATTATATTCTTTAGCCAATTCTTTATTTTTAATAAAAAATTTGTTTTCAACATTATTAGAATCAATTTCTACATCGCTAAATAATCTTAATCTAATTCCCAACCCCGCCAATTTTTCAAGAATATCAAAACCTTTTTCATAATAATTATTTTTTCCTCTTGCAGTATAAATAGCATGATTAGAAGGAGATATCTCCTTTGGACAAAAAATATTTGAATCAGCAGTATTATTAATTACTTCATTCACTTTTATTCCAGAATTTTCTAAGCCTTCTATTGCAAAATTAGAAACAGTAACCACATATTTTCCTTCTGCAGAATCTCTTTGTATTTTTGCTCTTTCAAATCTAAGATTAGTTATTTCTGGTGAAACTAGTCCTTGTGTAGAAAGAGCATAACCATAATAATTTCCATGAAAAACATTAATTGCATGAGGATGTTTCACTGCATAACCCATCTCCCCATTACAAATAACCAAGTCATAATTTTCTTTTTTGTTAATTTTATTAAATTGCTCCCCTACTTCTAATTCTAAATTTTCAATTTTTTTCTGAGGAAGAGATTCTGCACTAATAATAGAAACTGTGTGATTTTTTTCTTCAAAAGTTTCAGATAAATCTCTAATAAAAATAGGGATTCCTGTATTTTTATTAGTAAAAAAATTAGTAACTATTGCTATTTTCATATTAAAAATTCACCTTGAATCCTTTCTCTCACTTCTTTTCCCATCAAGGCTTTTTCTTCTAATAAACTTATTCCAACTTTTACAGCATCCTTAAAAATTGCTATTCTTTCTTTTATTTCGGGTAGAAAGTGACCTTCAACAACACTAGTATATTTACTTCTAAGATTTTTTATTCCTATGTCAGAATTATAATAAGAAAAAAGCGTAATCATTTCGCTTAAAACATGTGCATGAAGATATTCTTCTTTTGGAACCCTACAACCCGTATTAAGTCGTTCTACAGAACTTTCTTCTAAAATTCTATTAAATGAAATTCCATCTATCTTAAAATTATAAGGAATTCTATTAAAATCTGAATCCCCATATCTACAATGAAAAACCCTAAATTCTCTTTCTAATGAGGGGAGATAGAAAATCCCATATCCTTCCGCCCCAAGTCTCATTAAAAATTGTGCTTCTTCTGTGTGTGCATTTTTCCAAGATAAATCTTGAAAACCCCCCACTTCCAGCAAATTTTCTTTTTCACATAAAAAAACTGCATGGGTAAATTCTACTGGGAGAGGTTGTAAAATTTTTTTATCTATATCTAAGTATTTTTCTTCTAATTTATCAAAATATTCGGTAGGAAATTTAGAATTGCAAGCATACATAATTCCTGTATCTTTTCCTACCCTTCCAATCTCTAATTCTGGAAATAATTCAGATTCTAAAGAATTTCCACTAACTGGCAAACTCATTGAACCAACCTTCACTCCTTGATTTTTTAATGAATCATAAGCAAATTCTAATTCAGGTAGAACATTTTCACTGATAATTACACAATCATCATCCATAAACCAAATTTTATCATATTTTGCTTCCATCACTCCCCTATTTCTTGATTTTGGGAGGCCCAAATTTTTTTCATGCTTTACATATCTTACATCGAGAGGTAATCTTTTTCCAATTTCTTTAATTACATATTCTGTATGATCTGTAGAACCATCATCTACAAAAACTATTTCTCCCACATTTTTTTGTGCAGATAAAGAAACAGCAGCCCACCAAGGAGGATTAAATCTTATATCATTTTTTCTTTGACATCTATTATATGTAGGAATAATTGCACTAATTGTCTCTTGTCCAGTTCTTTTTTTTAAATAATTAGGATTTTTGAGTTGCATTTTTTATGGTGTTATTTTTTATTTATTTCGTATATTTTTCCATTTTTATTGAAAAATTTTATTTTCGACATTCAAAAATTACTTCAATATATAAACATTTCGTAACCACTCATAAATTAAAAGGCATATTTATAAGAAAGATTCTTTTATTGCAAAAACAACCCTATTCTATAACCTCTTCACCATATACTCATTCTCAAGAATATAACCTAATTTTTTATAATATTCTCTAACCCCTACCCCAGAAATAACATCTATCTTCCCCCTCTTTTCTTTTTTCACAATCTTTTCTGCTTCAGACATCAACCATTTTCCAAATCCACTATGTTGAACAGCCCCTTCCTTCCCTAAATTAACTGCTTTTCCATAAACATGCAATTCTCGAACAATCGCTTTCTTTCCAAAAATTCTTAACCTCAATAACCCAAAGAGGATATTATCTTTATTCACAATTTCTAAAAAATATTCTTTTCCCCCAGAAGCCTTGTATTTTGTAATCTTTAATTTTAAATCTGAATTAAGATTTTCTTTATTTGCAAATCCCACTTCTCTAAACCGAATCTCATTTAACTTAACTTTTTTAGCCCTTAACTCTTGTTCAATATCTTTCCTCAAATCGATTTTTGTTGTTCCAGCAACGAGATATTCTGGGGGAATCTCCCGCATAACCCTCATCACTCGGCAATATCGAGGAATAATTTTCAACATTTGAACAAGAATATCCTTTGTCTCTTTTTCTGTGTAAGGTTTATACTCGCCTTTCCAATAAATCTTTTCCAATTCAGCACCTTCAAGAACTTGACAAGGATAAAGTTTAAGTTGATCTGGTTTAAATCGCTCATCTGAAAAAAGTTTCTTAAAAAGTTTCATATCTTTTTTGAAATTACTCCCAGGCAATCCAGGCATTATATGATATCCTATCTTAAATCCCGCATTCTTCAAAGCACGAGTCGCTTCTACAACTGTTTTAACAGTGTGCCCTCTTTTAACTTTTTCATAAATCTTATCATCAATAATCTGCACTCCCAATTCCACTCGTGTACATCCAAATTCCAACAACCTATCAATATACTCAACACAAACATCTGGTCTTGTTTCAATGCACAAAGCAGTACATCTATGTTTCACCTTTTCATTCAACTTCTTCGCAGTCGCTAAATCTTTCGAGTTTTTCCCATTCAAACCATCATAACATCTCTTAATAAATTCATATTGAAAACTCTTAGGATATTCTAAAAAAGTCCCTCCCATAATTATCAATTCAATTTTCTCTGTTGGATGATTCATAGATTTAAACGCTTTCAATCTTCCCTTAACCTGTTCAAACGCACTATAATCAACTTGTGCTGCTCTTAAAACAACGGGGGATTTGGGAGTATAACTTTGAGGAACATTCAAAGAAGGACAATACAAACAATTTCCATGTTCACAGGGCCGTGGAGGAAGCATTACTGCTAAAGGCGTAACTCCCGAAATTGTTCTTGTCGGCTTTCTCAATTCATTTTTTGCTGGTTTTAACATGGAGTTCAAGATGTAAAAATCTTTTTAAATTGTTTCCATTTCGTAAATTCACAAATGATAAGCATAATCATTCCCACAAAAAATGAAGAAAAGTATCTTCCAAAATTACTTAATTCTATAAAAATACAGGGCATTGAAAATTTAGAGATTATTGTGGCAGATGCAAATTCAACAGATAAAACAAGAGAGATTGCTAAAAAGTATGGCTGTAAAGTTGTTAGTGGGGGGCTTCCTGCAATAGGAAGGAATAACGGGGCAAAACATAGCAAAGGAGAATTGTTAATATTTATTGATGCAGATATTATCCTCCCAAAGAAATTTTTGAAAAATGCCTTGAAGGAATTTAATAAAAAAAGATTAGATATAGCAGGAACATTACAAAAACCATTAAAAAATCCAAAAAGATTAAAAAATGTAAAATATAATCTTATATATGAATCTTCTAATAATTTTATGAGATTTACACAGAAAAGTAAAAATCCTTTTATGCAAGTTTGCATGCTTATAAAAAAAGATGTTCATGAAAGAACAGGGGGATTTAATGAAGAACTAATCTTTGGAGAAGATAGTGAATATGCAAAAAGAGCGAGCAAAAAAGGCAATTTCGGTATATTGGATTGTGATAAAATATTTATTTCACCGAGGAGATTTGAAAGAGAAGGTTTAAGAGTTATCTTAAAAAATGTTTATTTCATAGGAAAAAGATTTTTAGGATATGAAATAACAAACAAAAGCAAAATAAAATATTTTACAACTAATGGAATCACAAAAAAAAGTTTGGAACAACATCGCACAGGAATGGTATGAATTCAAAAATAGACCCTCCATAAACCATTTGGAATTCATGATAAAACAAAAAGGGAAATTATTGGATTTAGGCTGTGGAGCTGGAAGAAATTTCGCAAAAATAGATGCAGAAATTTACGCTGTTGATTTTTCTGAAGAAATGATAAAATATGCAAAAAAGAAAGCAGAAGAATTACAAATAAAAAAAATCAAATTCTTTGTCGCAAAAGCAGATAAATTGCCCTTTGAAAATGAATTTTTTGATTCTATTCTTTGTATCTCTGCTTTACATTGCATTCCCACAGATAAAGAACGAAAGCAATCATTGAATGAAATTTTCCGAGTTTTGAAAAAAGGAGGAGAAGCCAAAATTTCTGTCTGGAATAAAGATTCTACGAGATTCAAAAAGAAAAAGAAAAAAGATTTTGTCGCATGGAGAGATAAAGGAAAGAGAATTTATTATTTTTACACCCCAGATGAAATAAAAAACGACGTGAAAAAAATCGGCTTTAAAATTATCTTTGAAAAATTCTCAAGCAAAGAACCAAACATAACTTTAATTTTACAAAAACCTATTTCTTCTTAGAAACCTTAACAATATCCAGAAGAGACTTCTTCTCAAATTCTGTTATCTCCATCTTTTCTAAATCAAGATTAACTTTAATCATGCCCAACATAGAAATAAAAACCGTGCCGACAAGAAAATCTTTTCCTTTAATATTTTGCAAAGAAAAAAGCATTTTTTGTATTTTATTCTTTATTCCTCGTTCTTCCATTTTCTTCTCAATCATCTTCTCAACTTCATGAAAATCAAAGTCCAAGTCAAACGACAATTTTTCTGGAAGCCCACCAAAATTCTCAATTGGAACAAACTGCATATTTTCTAATTGAATACTCTCAATCTTATTCTCCTTTGGAAGATAATAATCAAAATGTTGTTTATTTTCTACTTTTTCAGATTTATCAAAAATAAAAAAACCCGAACAAAAAAATGCATCTGGGTGTTTTTTCATAAAATTTTTGAAAACCCCAGAATTCTGTAATTTCTCCACATAAAATTGAAAGTTCATTTTACACCTTCCCTTCGATCTCTTCCTTAACACACTCAACAAAATCTTCAACTTTCATAGATTCTATTTTCTTATTTCCTCTAATTCTAACAGCCAACCTTTTATCTTTCTCTTCTTTTTCTCCCACAACAAGAATATACGGAACTCTCATAATCTCAGCATCTTTAACTTTGGATTGGACAGTCCTTTGAGTAAAATCAGCATCAATTCTTAAATTAGGAATTGCTTCTCCTAACTTTTGAATAACTTCCTGAGCATATTTTTCATTCCTATCTGTAAAACTCAAAACTCTCACTTGAATCGGAGCTAACCACATCGGCAATCTACCATTTGTATGTTCAATTAAAATTCCAATAAATCTCTCTAAACTTCCAAAGAGAACTCTATGCAACATTACTGGGCGTTTCTTTTTGTTATCTTTATCTGTATATTCTAATTCAAATCTCTCGGGCATTGCAAAATCAAGTTGAATTGTTGCACATTGCCATTCTCTTCCAAGAGAATCTTTAAGATGAAAATCAATCTTCGGCCCATAAAACGCACCATCCCCCTTATTAATTTTATATTTTACTTTTCTTTTTTCTAAAGCTTTCTTCAAAGAACCTTCTGCCTTATCCCATATCTTATCACTTCCAATTCTCTTCTCTGGACGCGTAGATAATTCCATTCGATAATCAAAACCAAATTTAGAATAAACAAAATCAATTAAATCCATTATCTTAAAAATTTCTTCTTCTAACTGTTTCTCTGTACAAAAAATATGCGCATCATCTTGAGTAAACTGTATCACCCTAAATAATCCTGCTAACACCCCAGAAAGCTCACACCGATGCACTACGCCTAACTCTCCAACTCTCAAAGGCAGCTCTTTATAACTTTTCGGACGATTTTTAAAAACCAACATCCCCCCAGGACAATTCATTGGCTTAACAAGAAAATCTCTCTTCTCATACGTTGTTACAAAATTATTTCCTTTATACTTATCCCAGTGTCCAGAAATTTGCCATAATTTTTTATCCATAATCTGCGGAGTTGAAATTTCTTCATATCCTGCTTTCCTATGAATCTCTCTCCAAAAATCAATAAGTGCATTCTTAATTATCAAACCGTTATTATGCCAAAACACCATTCCTGGCGCAATCTCTGAAAAAGAAAACAAATCCATTTGTTGCCCAACAATTCTATGATCATTCGCTTTAAGTTTAGAACTATCTAACTTTGTCTTCGAAACTTCCCTCAATAACTTCTTTTCATCATAAGTTTCTTCATCTCCTTCAACATTTATCTCTCGACTCAATTCAGAAAGCGGATGTCCTTTAACTTTTAATTCAAATTCTTTATAATATCCAAAGGGTGCACGCGTCACACTAAAATTCTTACTTAAAACTTTCTCTGCTTCATCTAATACTTTAACTGCCAAATCAGGTGAAGCCAAATTACTAGAAAGATGAGCATAAGGATAAAGAACAATATTTTTAGCTTTGACTTGCCCCGCAATGTCTGTTACATTTTCTACTAATTTTTTAACAATCTCTGCAACATTATTATCTCCTTTCTCAACAGCTGTCAAAATGACTAAACTTTCCTTGACATTCCCTCCTTTTTTCTCTTCTTCAGAGAGTTCACTTATTTTCTTCAAAGCTTTCTTCAGAGGTTTAAATTTAATATAATCTACATGCAAAGCCAAAAATTTCATACAATTTCCAAGAAGAAGATATTTTTAAAAGTTGGGATAAATAAAGTTATTACTCAAAGAAGGTAACAAACGAAAGATTTAAAAGGTAAAATGAAGAAAAGGTATCATGACAAAACAAATAAGAAATTTATTCACAAAATTTGGAATGGCTGTGGGAGCAATCGCACTTGGAACAATCGTTTATGGTAATGCTATATCAAAATATGAGAACAAAGAAAATCTTACTTACCAAGGATATAGGTATGATGAAGGTCAAACAATTTTAGTTTTTGATCCAAAACCAATCACAGAAAGAGAAAACAGTCCTGAATTCTCCGCAGAAGGAAATTTAAAAAAATTGGAATTGGAAAGTGGAGAGAATTATGATTTATTCGTTAAATCTAATTGGTTTAATACAAGAATCGTAGATGCAACACCTTCTAAAGAATAAATCTCAAACTATTCTTTTTCAAATTAATTGATTATATCACAGAAGAATTTTTAAAGAAAGATTCCGTATTTTACTCATAAAATGAGGAGAACAATTATTCCATTATTACTTGTAATTTTATTAATCTCTCAAGTATCTGCGACTATTATTATTAACACCCCGTTGGATGAGGTTTATAATCTTGGAGACATTATTTCTGTACCAACTACAGTCAAAGCAGTAGGAGATATTTCTGGAAGTCTTCAAATGGATTTATTATGTGAGGGGCATGAAATAAATTTCTATAAAAATGGAGTAGGATTGCTCGCAGGAGAAGAACAAACTTTCGAAGCATCTATTATTCTAAGTAAAGAAATGATTGGAGAACTAAGTGGTACTTGCAAAATCAAAGCCATGTTAGGAGAAGATTATGTTTTAACAAACGAATTCCAGATTTCTAATGTTCTAACGATAACAATAAGCACAGAACAAAAAGAATTCCTCCCTGAAGAAGGCATCCCAATAAAAGGTTCAGCTATGAAAGAAAATGGAAAAGATGTAAACGGATTCATAGATGCAGAAGTGATTGTAACTGGAGAAAACTCTTCAGACAGCATTACTCAATTAGGAACAATTAACAATGGATTTTTTTCTTTAGATATTTCTCTTCCTTCCAACATGAAAGCAGGGGCTTACTTAATCAAGTTAGATGCTTATGAAAAAAATACCCAGGAAGAAATAACTAATAACGGATTTCTTGATTACAACATAGTAATTAATCAAGTGCCAACAAATTTAGAATTAATCATAGAAACCCAAGACATTGAACCTGGAACAAGTTTAAACTTAAAACCAATCTTACACGACCAAACAGGAGGAAGCATGGATTCTACAGCAATTATTACTCTAAAAAACAATCAGAATATTGTAATAGAACAAACAGAAGTTAATACCGGAGAAGATTACATTTATCCTATAAAATCTAACGAAGCCCCAAGTGATTGGAAGGTCTTAGCAGAATCAAACGGGCTTACAACAGAATTACCTTTCACAATCTTAGAAAAAGCAAATATTGACATAGAAATAATTAACAAAACAGTAATAATAACTAATACAGGAAATGTTGTGTATAATAAAACAGTTTTAGTAAAAATTGGGGAAGAACCATTAAGCATATATGTAAATCTAGGAATTAATGAGAGTCAAAAATACGTTTTAAATGCCCCAGACGGAGAATATCCTGTAGAAATTAAAACCCAAGAAGGAAGTGAACTCACAGAACAAGTAACATTAACCGGGAAAAGCATTAGTATCAAAGAAGCTCAAGGAGAATTTTTAAGTGCCATACAAAATCCTTTTGTTTGGATTTTTGTAATAATTATCTTGGGAATTGTGGCATTTATGATATTTAGAAAGGTACGAAAAAAACCTTTTTCTGGACGTAAAGGAGATTTTAAAAAAAAAGAGAAGACAAAAGAACCAGTAAAACAAGAATCTCTTCTTAATACTCCTAATAAAGCCGAACTTGCTTTATCTATAAAAGGGGATAAACAAGATGCAAGTGTTATTTGTTTGAATGTAAAAAATTTAGAAAGTATTACTTCAAAAAAAGAAGGCACAAAGCGTTCACGTTCTTCAAAGAAAAACCCAGAAGAAGAAGGAAGTCCAAGAGAAGTATTGCAGACAATAATTGACGAAGCAGAAAAACATAAGGCTTCTGTTTATAGAAATCAAGGCAATATCTTTTTCATCTTAGCTCCAGTAAAAACAAAAACTTACAAAAATGAAAAAGTAGGATTACAAATCTCGCAAGGAATAAAACAAATTTTATCTGATTACAACAAAAAGGCAAAACAAAAAATTGACTTTGGTATTTCATTAAATTACGGACCGATTGTTGCAAAGCAAGAAGGAGATACATTAAAATTTATGAGCATGGGAAGCTTGATAACCGGAGCAAAAAAAATTGCTTCAATGGCAAAGAGGAATATTTTATTAAGTGAAAAAATTAATGATAAATTGAGGGGCCATGTTGTTACAGAAAAACATGTAGTAAATAAAGTTCTTTTCTATGTAATAACAAAAGTTAAAAGAGACGACGACGAAAGCAAAAAATTCATCAGAAGCTTTTTGAAAAGAATGGATAAAAAGGATTAAGAATTTATTCCTAAATAACCATTAACAATTGCTCTTTTTATTTCTGGATGTTTCATTTCTAATCCATTAATAAATTTAGAAATCTCATTTTCCTTTTTCTCTCTTTGCTTAAAATTTAACTTTTTAATTTTAGCATATAACAAAACTTCTTCGTCTAAAAAAAGATACAAGGGTTTAATCACTTTGCCTTCAATAGGTTCGACATTTAATTTTTTCACATTCTCTTTAACAAATGTATTAACAATGTGTTCTGCTTCTAAATCTATTGTTGAAGAAATAGCAATTTTATCAATCTTTTTCTTTGTCGGTAAAATAACTAATTCGATTGGCGCTTTCCCAGCAAACATTTTCAAGGCACATTCTAAAACTTTATCATTAAAATTATTTTTTGCAGAGTATCCCACAACTTCATTTGGTTGGATCAATTGAAATTTTCTTATTGTGTAAAGAACTTTTTTTTGAAAATACTTAACAAAGCAGTCGCTACAAAGTTTTCGTTTGTTTGTAAACTCATACACGGGTTTTAATTGACAATTTTTACACATTATAATCTGAACTTTTCAAACTGTTTTTTATCTTTTGAACTTCCTTCTCTTGAATATGCTTTTATTAATTTTTGAACTTTTCTAAAAAATTCTTTATTTCCTTTATCAAAAATTACTGCGCTTGGTCCTTTAAATTTTGGCACAATAATTTTCCCAGTCTTCAATTTTCCAATAACCTCATTCTCTTTTTTATCTCTTCCCAAGACAACCCATTTCTTATCAATTACAAAATGTCTATACCCTTTAACCAATTTAATTTCTTCGGCATTAAGTCCCCGATTTAATAAAAATTTCAAGCGATACTTTAATCCTTTTTCACATAACCAGCAACCCCCTGCAGGAAAAGGATATTCTATTTTAAATTTCTTAGCAAGAACTATTTGTTTATCTCTTTTTCTTCCTTGGATATCATGTTTCATCAAAGGACGAATCAATCTATCTCCAAGTTCAGATTCTTTTCTAGAAATTTCCAAACCCCTTTTATTTTGAGACATGGGTCTTTGGCTCAAAACTTCTCCTGTTGCAATTACTTCAATTTTCTTTTTATCTGCAAATATCTTTGCTTTTTTTAACATAAATGTTCTACAATCAATGCAAGGATTAACACCTGCTCCAACACCATGCTTTGCGTTCTTAATAACTTTCAAATATTCTTGTAAAAGTTTCCCTTTTGTATGATCAAATATCTTAAGTTTAACTTTTTGTTCTTTCAAAAAAGGTTTAAATGTTTTCTCATCTGCAATTCCGAAAGGCAATTTAAAAAATAACGCAAGCACATCAAAATCTTCTTCTTTCATAAGCTTCACAGCAAGACGACTATCTAATCCTCCAGAAAATAAAACAATACATTTCTTCTTCATAAAATACTAAAAAATGCCGAGTATAAAAAACTAATTATTTAGATTTAGTTTTCTTCTTGCTTGATCCTAAAATCTTCTTAGAATTCAATTTTATTTCTTTGCCCGACTTAACAGATTTAATCTTCCCCTTCAATTTTACTTCTTTTTCCTTGCTCTTAATTTGCTTATCCGATTTGTTTGGTTTAGATTCTATTTTCTTTGATTTTATCTTTTCAAAAAGATTAGAAATTGCAAATCCCAAGTGGAATAATTTTAATACCAATCCAGCCACCACAAGTGCTCCCCCGATAATAACTAATTTTACAAAAACACTATGTGCTTGATTAAAAAATATAAGAACTATTTTTGAGATGTACTCTTGAAATTCCCCAAGTGAACTTGTAAAAAAAGATGCTACTTGACTAATCTTCAGTAAAGGAATCGCAGAAACAACAATAAAAGTTCCTAAAAGAAAAAAGAAATTTGTTTTCCTTTCAACAAGTAAAAACATTAACGCAGACAAAGCTATGGAAATTAATAAAATAAAATAAAATTTACCTTGCCAATAATCTCTTGCTTTTTCAGAAACCAAAAATAAAGGAATAGCTTCTTCTTCAAAACAATTCCAGAATTCACAATCATACTCTGCATAATAATAAGAATCAACAAAAGAAGTAACTCCTGCTTCTATTAACGACTCTGGGCCTTGCATTGCTACATCGCAAGGAACCGTAAGAGTATAACTCCCATAATTAAACATATACTGTGAATTAGTCTGGCAATAGAATTCTATTATTGGTGAAAGTTGATTCATCTGTTCTTCTATGTTAAATTGTTCATTAACAACGTCTCCTAAAAAAGAAACAAGTTCAGATTTAACATTTTCATATTCTAAAGATGATGAAACTGTTAACAAAATATTCCCTAAAAAAAGTGAAAGGAAAAGTATAACACAAACAAAAACTAATAATGTCCCTTTAATAAATCCCATATTATATATTTTATACCTCTTAACTAAAACAAGAAAAATTAAATTTATAAACTTACTTGTCTATATTAAAAAATGGTAAGTGTAGATAAAGACAAATGCATCGGATGTGGGTTGTGTGTATCTATTTGTAGCGAAGTGTTTGAAATGAAAGACGGAAAAGCTAAAGTAAAAGCGCAAAAAGATAACCCCTGTGTAAAAGAAGCAATAAACTCTTGTCCGGTTAGTGCAATAAATGAATAAAAATATTTATTAACTCTCCTTTTTTTTATCATCTATGGCGGAAAAAAAAGAGGAAGTAGAATTTGTCAAATGGTTTTCTGAATTAGATAAAACATCTGGGAATGTTGCCGGCGGTAAAGGTGCTAATCTCGCCGAAATATACAACTTAAAAGTTCCAGTGCCCCCCGGATTTATAGTAACAGCGCAAGCTTACAAATATTTTATTGAAAAGGCAGAATTAAAAGAACAAATAAAAAAACTTCTTGAAGGATTAGACTATGAGGATACAAAAAAATTAAACGAAGCAACAAAACAGATTAGGGATGCTATTATAAAATCCAAATTTCCCAAAGAAATGGAAGAAGAAATTATAGAAAATTATGAAATATTAGACGTTAAAGATTTAAAAGAAGTTCGTGGAGGGGCATTAGATATTTTAAAGAACTCAGCAGAACCAATTTTTGTGGCCGTAAGAAGTTCTGCAACAGCAGAGGATTTAGCAGACGCGAGTTTTGCTGGGCAACAAGATTCTTTTGTGAATATTAAAGGGAATAAGAGTTTAATAGAACACATCAAAAAATGTTTCGCATCATTATTCACGGCGAGAGCAACATACTATAGAAATAAAAAAGGATTTGAGCATGAAAAAGTAAATTTAGCAGTTGTAATCCAAAAAATGGTAGACTCTGAAAAGTCAGGAGTAATCTTCTCAAAAGATCCTTCTTATAAAAATGAAAACATAATTCTTGAAGCAGTATGGGGATTAGGTGAAGGAATTGTCTCTGGAAGAATTACCCCTGATAAATACCTCATTTCCCCAGACTTAAAGATTTTAGATAAAAAAATTGCAGATAAAAAAATTGCAATTACTAGAGATTCTGGGGGGAATAAAGAAGTTGTAAAATTAAACGAAGAAAAATCAAAACACCAAGTGTTAAAAGATTTTGAAATTACAAAACTCGCAGAAATGGCATTAAATCTAGAAGAACATTACCAAAAACCCCAAGACATAGAATTTGCAATTGAAGGTGAAGAGATTTACATTGTTCAAACAAGGCCCATCACAACAATAAGCAGTAGGGTTGAGAAAGGAAAAGAAATCAAAGGAGAGCCAGTATTAGAGGGATTGGGGGCATCTCCAGGAGTAGCATCTGGAAAAATAAAAATAATTCATGATTTAAAAGAATTAAGCAAAATACAGAAAGGAGACATCCTTGTTACTACAATGACCAATCCAGATATGGTAGTTACTATGCAGAAATGTGCAGCAATTGTTACAGATGAAGGGGGATTAACTGCTCACGCCGCGATTGTCTCAAGAGAAATGGGAATTCCAGCGATTGTTGGAACACAAGAAGCAACAACAAAATTAAAGGACGGGGAAATAATTACTGTCGATGGATTTAATGGAAAAATTTACAAGGGCAAAGTAGCTGAAAATCAGCAAAAAGAAGTTCTCCCAGTATCTATTCAAACAAAAACAAAACTAAAAGTAATAGTAGATTTGCCCAGTTTTGCTAAACGTGCTGCACAATCAGGAATTAAACAAGTAGGATTAACAAGAATTGAAGGAATTATTGCAGAATCAGGAAAACATCCTCTTTATTTTTTAGAGAAAAAAGATATACAAGGATATGAAGAAGTAATCTTTAAGGGCATAAACGGAATTGCAGAATATTTTGAAGAAGTTTGGGTAAGAACTTCAGATATCAGAACAGATGAATTTCAAAGCTTAGAAGGAGCACCCAAAGAAATTGAAGCAAATCCTATGTTGGGAATGCACGGAATAAGATTTAGTTTAAAATATCCAGAAATATTAAAAGCAGAACTCAATGCAATGAAAAGAGTTGCTAAGAAAGGAAAGAAAATTGGTATCCTTATGCCTCAAGTAATTTCAGTAGATGAACTAAAAAAAGTAAAAGAAATTTTAAAAGAAATTGAATTTAACGACGCTAAGGTGGGAATAATGATTGAGACTCCTGCAGCAGTTCAATTGATAAAAGATTTTTGCGAAGAAAAAATTGATTTTATTTCTTTCGGAACAAATGACTTAACACAATATATGCTCGCAATTGACAGGGGAAATGAACAAGTTCAAAATATTTACGATGAAATGCATCCCGCAGTATTATATCAATTAGGATTTGTAATTAGGGTTTGTAAAAGATACGATGTTGAAACAAGCATCTGCGGACAAGCAGGGAGTAAAAAAGAAATGGTCAAATATTTAATAGAAAAAGGAATAGACAGCATCAGTGTAAATGCAGATATGGCAAAAGAAATTTCTGAACATATTTCTCAAATTGAAACTGGAATTTCTCAAGGAACAGATCAAGAACCAAGAAAATATCAACCAGAAAAAGAAGATTCAGTAAAAGCAGAAGAAAGCCCGATTAAAGAAGAAAAAGTAAACCTCCCGCCAAAAGAAGATTTTGTAAAACCACAAAATATTCCAGAGTATAATGCGAATGTTAATGAAGACATAAAAGCAATTGAAGAAGAAAAAAAAGAATATCTTGAAGAAAACAAGAAAGAAGATACTGAAAAGGAAATAACAGAAGAGGATGAGCCCGAAAATGAAGCAGAAGAAGAGAATTTAGAAAAAGAAGAAATAGAAATAGAAAAGCCCACAGAAGAAGATATCCCAAAAGAAGAACCTTCCTCCGAAGAAAAAGTAAACCTTCCAGTAATAAGGGGCGTAGTAAATGAAGAATTCGTGGAAGATGCAGACAAAGCTGTTGAAGCTATTGAAGAAGAGAAAAAAGAATATCTTGAGGAAAACAAGAAAGAAGATACTGAAAAGGAAATAACAGAAGAGGATGAGCCCGAAAATGAAGAAGACAAAGACCAAATTTTAGATATTTTCTAAAGTATTCCAAAATTTTATAAACGAGAGAAACTTAAATTAAATATGCCAAAAAAAATAGTTCCTAAGACAAAAGTCCCTTCAAAAAAAGTAGTTCATAAAAAAACTCCTTCTCAAAAAAATCCTAATGTAGATAAAATATTAGCCGAAAATTTTATCGCATTACAAAAAGTTATGACTCATCTTGCGGTGAAGTTTGACAATTTGAGTATTCAAATATCTAAATTACTTGAATTATTTGAGATTTCTGCAAAAACTCTTGCGAAAAAAGATGTTACAATAGACATGGGCAAGGGAGATCCAAAGATAGCAGAAAAATTAGACAACTTACTAGGTCAAAATAAAATTATTGCGAGAAGTTTAACTTTATTACATGGAAGTCCAGAACCTTCTTCTCCTCAACAATTTATGGGGCAACAAATCCCTAACCAAATTCCTCCTTCAACACCACAACCCTTACCCCCAAAACAAACAATAAATGCAAGTGGATATCAAAAATCAATGTCAACAAAAAATCAAGAATCAGAAGGCACAAGGCCTCAAAGATAGTTAGAGAATGGAAAAGTTATCTAACAATTTTAAGAAATCTTTCTTATTATATTTTACAAGAGAATTAATTCTTCATTCTTCTACAGGAGAAGTTCTTCATTTACAAAATTTAATGAAAGGGCAAATCAAAGAAGGAAAAGAAGAATTTATTCGCTCAATAAAAAAGAAAATTCCTGAAAAAAAAGAAGAGTTAAAAAAAGAGGATTTAGATTTTTACAAGGTTTTCAAAAAAATGCAACCTAAACAAACACCTATACCTCAACGAAGAGTTCTAATTATCCCAGAACCAAAGTTACCCCCCCATTTGCAATATTTAAAACCTGTTGCAAGAGAAGTAAATATTGATTTAGAAAGATTAAATCCATTGATTAAGGATCCCGCTGTAAAAGTGATAGAATGCAACGGTCCTGATGAACATATTTTTGTAAGAGGAACTATGGGCGCCAAGCCAACAAAGACTGTTTTAAGTAAAGAAGAAATAGATAAAATAATAAAAAAGTTTTCAGAACTTTCTAGAATCCCTATGAACGAAGGAGTTTATCGGGTAGTAGTCGGAAGATTAATTTTATCTGCAATTATTTCAGATGTAGTCGGTTCAAAATTTATGATTAAAAAAATGTTTTATTCTCCTCATTTCCAAGGTCAAACTTATCCCCAATCAAGAAAAAGGCAATTCAGATAAGATAATTATTTTCAAAACCTTCAAGCTCTTGTGCTTGAGTTTCTTCTTCTAAAATTTGTTTAATCAAATCTCTAAGCCAATTTATCCTATCTAACTCCATCTGCGTTTCTAATTCTTCTTTCGTCAATTCAGAATCATAAGAATTTTCTATCCACATTACTCCATATTCATAACGAACAATAATTCGTTCATTAAACAAATTTACTTCACTTTGAATCTTCTCATCATCAAACTCAACAATCAAAATTTGTTTTTCCTCTTCACTCAAAGACGAAACATCTTTAATAAAATTAATTTCTTCTATTAAACTAACTCCTTCAGAAACTTCTTCCTCAACAACTTCTATAACTTCTTCTTGTTGCAAATTTCCAAGACTAATTATTTCTTTATTTTCATAAACAAGAGTCACTTTTATTTCTCCTTCAACTACCAGATGCAATTCAGACAAATCAATGGATAAAATCTTTTCTTCGTCTCCCAAATATTCTTCTCCAAATCCTTTCTTTATTTCAGAATAATTTGTGGTTATAATAATTTCTTTCCCTTCAATATTCATTCCAACGTTTTGTGAAGAAGAAATAATTTCCGCAGTTTGATTTGGTTCTAAGACATAAACAAAAGGAGTTTCTACAGAAACTTCACCAAAAAGAATCTGTTTATCATTTGGTTCTTCTAAAACAGAATAAATTCTCAGACTAAAGTTAACTATTGGATAAATTTCCGTTTCCCCAATAAGCCCATAACCTTCTCCCACACCTACAAGAGTTTTATCTTGGATATAAAATTCTCCTTCGATTGATTCTTCTTCTATCAAATCTTTTAATCCATACTCTGTGTAATTTCCTTTTGAAGTTTCAAAAGAAACTTTAGAATCTGCTGGGAGAAATTCTCCTTGAGTTAAAGAAAAATCTAAGCTTCCTTCAAGTTCCCTTAATGTTAAAAGTTCCGGATTATCTCCTCTTAATTCTGCCACAACATTTCCTGTAAAAGTTGTTTTATTAGACAACATCCCATAACTCGCTGCCAAAATTAAAACCACCCC
This sequence comes from Candidatus Woesearchaeota archaeon, assembly GCA_964444095.1. Classification (GTDB taxonomy): domain Archaea; phylum Nanobdellota; class Nanobdellia; order Pacearchaeales; family GW2011-AR1; genus JAGLWP01. The sequence goes on from CAYUEW010000003.1 coordinate 25,471, forward strand.
AAGAAAAATGAAAATAAATTTCTTATACTCAATTTTTTTCCCTGTCCCTTGATATTCAGAAACCACTTTCCCATTTACCCTACGGCTATGATAAATATACGGCCCATAAAGTTTCCCATTCCTCTTAATATATTTCTTGTACATCTTATATTAAAAATAAAAAGATATATTTAAAGGTTTTTGATTAAGATGTGTGTGCATCTGTGCATTCTTGCCAATCTTCCCAAATTTGATATGGTTCTCCTGCAGAAATACTCAATGGTTCAGATAATTGTAATTCAACAATAGCAGAATAATCATATGCAAGAGTATAACTGTATCCCACAATTAAATGGCAAGAGGTAGTATCTGTATTTGGGAAAAAAACTGCCATGCTGTAATATTCGCCATCTATTTGGGGTAGAGAATCATCATCAAAATAAATTCCGCTTCCAATGGGCCAAGTATTATCAAGGTATCCAGAATCAATAAATGTTATTTCTGTACAAGTTCCTTCAACACAACTTTCTCCTTCTCCACAACTACAATCTACTTCACAAGTTCCACAAGTTTCATCTCCATTACATTCTCCATCACCACAGTATTCTCCTTCACAAGCACTGCAATCTGCTTCACAAGTTTCACATGTTTCTTCAATAGCATCACAAATATCGTCTCCACAAGTTGCTCCTGAACAAATCCCACAATCTATTTCACAGGTACTACAAGTTTCATCTCCATTACATTCTCCATCACCACAGTATTCTCCTTCACTGCCACTAATTCCAGAACCAATATTAGCAGAGGTTGTTGAACATAATTGCTCTTTTCCAGAATCATCTTCAAAATAAACAGTAACTTCTAATTTAGAAGGGTTTGACAAGGTACTATCAATTGTTATTGTTTTTCCAGCTAATGCTTCTATGTTTCCTTGTTCATTAATAATTCCTGAATTTGAAATACCTTCAAGAAAAACTAATTTTATCCCGGCTATACTCTCTGAATTAGTTCCTGTCCGTTCAAATGTGACAACGCAAGCAGCAGGGTTATCACAATTCACAGAGGTTGCTCGCACATCTGTATTCAAACATGCTGCACTTAATTCTATTCCTTCTGTTCCTTGTCTAACCACATTTCGGATAACTCCCCACACAATTCCAATAGCTACTAAAACTAAAAGAACGATTAATAATGTTGTAATTATAGCTGACAAACCTCTTTTATCATGCATATTTCAAATAAGAAAATGTCATTTATAAATTTAACAATTAATTATCCTGTTGGTTATTGTAAACAATCTACCCAGACCATATTCATTGTTGTATCGCCCACAGTTAATGGAACTACTTGGCATGTCTGTGCTTGTTCCATTATTGATGCAACAGCATAGGTAACTCCTTCCCCTTGCAATTTTACCGCATATCCAGTAAAAGAGGGCTTAATCACAAACATGTATAAGATCAAGCCAAGCAAAACAGCAATCACTGCAATTAAACTCAACACCAACACTCTTGTTTTTTTATCTTGTTTCATGCTTTATCAAATTTTCTTTTATTTAAAAAGATTTGGTTAATTCGTAGTAGTAATCTCCAATATAGTTATTACATCTTTCCAAACCAAACCTTGCTTTGCATTCGCATAAACAGAAATCACATCGCCTGGTTCAAAATTCACAACGTCATTTGATTGAATATCATAATCCTTTTGCACACCCAATGCCCCATTCAATGCATTCTCAAATCCAACTTGTTCCCCATTCTTATAAATAATTATTTCAATTTGTCCTTCTCCTTCTTCAATTACTTCTAAACTTGTTGACAAACCAGTGATGCTTCCTTTCCTCATCATTACATATCCTTGTTCTAAGCTACCTTCAACACCCGTCGCTGTTTCTAAAAATCTTGCAGAATCCATTGCGCCATCAAATCCAAAATTCAAAAATTGCCTTTTATCATGCGCGATAATCAAATCTCCTTGTGCTTTTAATTCTTCAACAGAATAAGTAATCACAAAAACTTTTTGCGTTTCTCCTCCTTCCTCATAATCAACTTCATATATCGCTAAATTCGTATCATCCACATTCTCAATATTCACTTCTTTAGGCAAATTTTCAAAATCTACTTTGTTAATCTCGTTTATGCTCTCTCCTTCAATTCCTTTTTTTTCTGCAAAACCCTCAATATAATTTTGTACTTCCAAAGAAATTTCTTCCCCTATTGGAGAATTAATCAATTCAGAATCAGCAGCAGCTACAAAAATTCCAACTCCTAACAGAACAATCATACACAATCCCAACACACCAAATTTTTTACTCATCTCTCCTTAAAAATAGAAACGATTATATTTAAATATTCCTATGAATTCAAATAAGAATGGACAAAATAACCTCGGAAAAAATACAAAAATGCAAAAAAATAACTACTAAAGCTTTAGCCATTGCAAAAAAATCTGTTATCAAAGGAAAAGAAAATTATGCACAAGAAATTTTTGACATGGTTGAAAACTATTTATCGGATGCGATTCATTTTGAAAGTAAGGGAGATTTTGTAAATGCTTTTGCTGCACTAAATTATGCTCACGGATGGATTGATTCAGGAGTTAGATTGGATGTCTTCGATGTGAAAGACGACAAGTTATTCACAATAAAGTAAGATATAAAAACACATTTCCCTTTTCCCAATTATGAAAAAGAGGTTAATTGTTTTGAGTTTAGGGGGCAGCCTTATAATCCCTGACAAAATAAATATTGTTTATTTGAAACAATTAAAAAAGATAATTCTAAAACACACTAACAAATACAAGTTCATTATCGTTTGTGGGGGAGGGGGAATTGCGCGACAATATATTTCTGCGTTAAAAGAAATAAAAATAAATGAAAAATTACAATCTTTCGCTGGAATCAGTTCAACGAGAATGAATGCTCGTTTCATGAGTTATTTCTTTGGTATCAACCCAGAATATGGAATTCCCCATACAATGAACATCTTAAAAAAATACATACGAAAAAAAGACGTAATTTTTTGTGGAGCCTTAGAATATAAACCTCATCAAACCTCAGATTCCACTGCTACGAGAATTGCAACCAGTTTCAAAACCATTTTCATAAATTTAACAAACGTTCCAGGACTATACGATAAAAATCCGATTACGCATAAAAACGCAAAATTTATTCCGAAAGTAACATGGAAAGAATTTCTTAAAATAGCGAACAAAACAAAATTTCAACCAGGACAACATTTCGTACTTGACCAAACTGCAGCAAGAATTATTATGAAACATAAAATCCCCACATATATTTTAGGGGAAAATTTAAACCAATTGGATAATTTTCTTAAAAATCAAAAATTTAAGGGTACTACAATTCAGGGAGTTTAATGAAAAATCAAATATTAATACAAGAAACTAACTTTGATTCTGCAAGAAAAAAGATTAGAGAAAATAAGGATAAATTAATAATTTTTTCAGGAAATGATGAATTAAATAGAAAAATTTTAGAAAAAGAAAAAATTGATATCTTGCTTTTGAATCAGTCACAAAGAAAAGATAAACAAAAACAAAGGGATTCTGGATTTAATCAAGTTCTTGCAAAATTGGCGAAAAAGAGTGACATCACAATTGGAATAAATTTGGATGAGATAATCAATGCGAAATTTAAGGAAAAAGCAGAGATTATTGCGAGAATAAAACAAAACGTTTCTCTTTGTAAAAAAAATAAACTAAAAATGAAATTCATAACTCAAAATGAAAAGGATACTTATGATTTGCGAGCGTTGGGTTTGGTTCTAGGTATGCCAACAACCATCACAAAAAATCTTTAAGAAACATTTTTTAATCCTCTTTCGTTAAAATTTAGAATGGATATTAAGAAAATAGTTGAATCTTTAAGTCCAAATGAAAGGAAAATTTTACCTTATTTAGATGATAATCTTAATCAAATATGCGAGAAATCAAATCTTGATACAGTTTCTGTAATGAGGGCATTAGAATATCTAAAAAACAAAGAGATAATCAACCTAACATACACTACAAAAAAAATTATTGAAACAGGGGTTAATGGTTCTCTCTATAAAAGAAAAGGTTTACCTGAAAGAAGGCTCTTAGATTTGCTTGATGAAAAAAGAATTCTTAAATTACAAGAAGCACAAAAACAAAGCAAACTTTCTGATGATGAATTCAAGGCGTCTTTAGGTGCGTTAAAACACAAAGCGTTAGTTGAAGTAAAAAATGGGAATCTTATTTTTGAGGGAAACAAAGCAGAAATTTCCAAGAAAAGTCTTGAAGAATCTTTTTTAGAATCATTGCCTCTAGAACAGAATTCATTAGACCCAGAACAACTTCACGCATTAAAAATACTAGAAAAAAGGAAAGGGATAATTCAAATAAGAGAAATTAAAAAAGCTACAATAAAATTAACAGAGATAGGAAAAAAGGTTTCAGAATCTAAAGACAAAACAGAAGAATCAATTGAACAAATTACCACTGCGATTTTAGCAAAAGATTCTTTATGGAAAGGAAAAAAATTCAGGAGATACGATGTTTCTTCTCCTGTTCCAAAAATAAGTGGAGGAAAACGCCACTTTGTAAATCAAGCAGCAGATTATGCTAGAAAAATTTGGACTGAAATGGGTTTCAAAGAAATGAGCGGAGACATGGTAATCAGTTCTTTTTGGAATTTTGATTCTCTCTTCACAGCTCAAGATCACCCAGTAAGAGAAATGCAAGATACTTTTTTCCTAAGTGAAAAAACTTCTCTACCAGATAAAAAAATTGTTAAAGGAATAAAGAGAAGCCACGAGCAAGGAACCAAAGGGAGCAAGGGTTGGCAATATTCTTGGAATGAAGAAGAAGCGAAAAAACTTGTCTTAAGAACACACACAACTAGTCTTTCAAGTCAAACACTCACTAAAATAAAACAAAAAGATATCCCCGCAAAATTTTTCGCATTAGGAAAATGTTTTAGAAATGAAACAGTAGATTGGAGCCATGGTTTTGAATTCAATCAAACAGAAGGAATAGTTATAGACCCAAATGCAAATTTCAGGCATTTGCTTGGATACCTTAAACAATTCTTTAACAAAATGGGATTTGACAAAATAAGATTTAGACCAGCTTATTTTCCATACACAGAACCAAGTGTAGAGATTGATGTTTGGCATCCTGAAAAAAGAATCTGGCTTGAACTTGGGGGAGCAGGAATATTCAGACCAGAAGTGACAATTCCTTTGTTAGGAAAACACATTCCAGTACTCGCATGGGGACCTGGCTTTGATAGAGCAATTATGGATTATTACGAAATAAAGGATTTACGTGAAGTTTACAAAAATGATTTAACTAAATTAAGAAAGATGAAATTCTGGATAAAATAAATGGCAAATATTAAATTAAACAAAAAAATCTTTGAAAAAGAAATTGGAAAGTTAGATGAAAAAATGCAGAACAAAATAGCCATGTTCGGCACAACTATAGAAAGTTTTGATGATAAAGAAATAGAATTAGAAATTTTCCCAAATCGCCCAGATTTACTTTCTTATCAAGGTTTCAAAAGGAGTTTCCTAGCTTTCTTAGGTAAAAGCACAGGATTAAAAAGATATAGTGTGCATAAACCAGAAAAAAATTACAAAGTAAAAATTGATTCTTCTGTAAAAAATATTCGGCCGTATACAGTTTGTGCAATTATAAAAGGATTAAAACTTGACGATGAAAAAATAAAAGAAATTGTAGAAGTGCAAGAAAAATTGCACACCACCATTGGAAGGAGAAGGAAAAAAATGGCTATGGGAATTTATCCTCTTGAAAAAATAAAACTCCCAATAACTTACAAAGCAATGGAACCAGACAAAATAAGATTCATCCCTCTTGAATCTGAGAAAGAAATGTCAGGACTACAAATTTTACAAAGACATCCTATTGGAAGGAAATATGCTCACCTTTTAGCAGGAAAAGAAAAATTTCCGTTTTTTATGGACGCAGAAAAAAACATTTTGAGCATTCCTCCAATAATTAATTCAAAACTTACTGGAAAAATTACAGAAAAAACCAAAGACGTTTTTATAGAATGCTCTGGATTTGATTTATATGTTTTGAACAAATGCTTAAACATAATTGTAACAATCTTCGCAGACATGGGTGGAAAAATTTATCAAATGGAACTCCTCTATCCCAAAAAGGAAAAAACTCCTCAATTAAAATCAGAAAAAATGAAACTTTCTCTAGCCAACACAAATAAACTCCTTGGATTAAACTTAAACGATAAACATCTTAAAAAACTAATTGAAAAAATGGGACATGAATATACAAAGGGCTATGTTGAAATTCCCGCCTGGAGAACAGACATTTTACACGAAGTAGATTTAATTGAAGATGTCGCAATAGCTTATGGTTATGAGAACTTCGTCCCAGAAATTCCAAAGATTTCTACAATTGGACAAGAAGATATCAAAGAAACAATCAAAAGAAAAATTTCAACAATCTTAGCTGGAACTAATATGCTAGAAGTTTCAAATTATCATCTCACAAGCAAAAATGACCAATTTAAAAAAATGGGAACAAAATCAAAAGATTTTATTGAAGTCGAAGAATCTAAAACAGATTATAAGATTTTAAGGAAAAACTTAGGTCATTACCTTATGAAAATACTTTCTGAAAATATAGACTCAGAATATCCTCAGAGAATTTTTGAAATTGGGCGAGTCTTTGAAATAGAAAACCAATCTGATGAAAAAATCCTTCCGAAAATTATTGAAACAGAACATTTAGCAGCAGCAATCACTCCTGGAAATTTCACAGAATTAAAACAAATTCTTGAGTACTTTTCAAAAATGATTGATAAACCGCTAAAACTAGAAGAACCCGCAGAAATTCCTTCCCATTTAATTGAAGGTAGATGCGCGGAAATAAAACTTGAAGAAAAAAGCATCGGATTTATTGGAGAAGTTCATCCGAAAATTCTAAAAAACTGGAAGATAAAAATGCCAGTAACAATTTTTGAAATTGAATTAAAAGAAATCTTGGAAGAATTAAAATAAAATGTATCCACAAAGTCATTTCCTATTCTCACTTTTAGTTGCATTAATCTTTGTAAAATTCGCTGTCTTTGATTATAGAATTGCCTTGCTTATAGCCCTCGTCGCTGTTTTAATAGATTTAGATCATTTTATAATTTACATAATTAAAAGAAAAGAGTGGAGTTTGAAAGACGCGTGGAATGCTGACGTCAAAGGAAAATTTAGAAATGCAAGAACATTTATCCACCATTATGTAGGTTTCATGATAATTACTCTTATTATTGTTGGGTGCTTTTTCGTAAATAAAAATTTATTCTGGATTCTTGGACTTGGTTATTATACTCATATGTTTTTAGATTACGCTCACCTAAATGTTCTCCACATTAAAGAAAAAATGACCCTAAAAGAATTTGGACTTATCGAAAGGATAAACAAATTTGAACTTTTATTTGATATTTTCTTAGCAATTGGAATTGTTTTATTACTTCTTTAGAATCATCCAAAATAATCTTTATTATTTGTTTCTGTTTCAGAATCCCAATTTTTGTCTATCACTCCAGCAATTTTCAAAATATCTTTCTTAATTCCTTCCCATAAAACCAAGGAGTCTTTAATGAATTCTACTTCTTTTTCATCTGTCGAATCAAGGTCTAATGCAATTAATTCTACTTCTCTTTTTGCTAATTTCTTATACATCTCTGTAATCTCTTCTTTTTCTTGAACACCAAGAGTTTTAACAATAGAATAAACAAACATCGGGACATTAACTGGATTCAAAAGAGATTCTATAAACCTCAAATAATTGAAAAGTTTCTCAACAATCATTTTCCGAACTTCTCTCAAAAGAAAATCTGTTTCAATCTCTGCTATTTTTTCTATTTGAAAATCCTGATTCAATTCATCAAAAGTCGGAAGAGAATATCTTTCTTGAAATTCTACATATCTCTTCTTTAATTCATCTAAATCTTCTTTTGTCATATTCAACTTAAGGAGATTATCTTATAAATTTAACTAAAAGCCTCAGCTGAGGATTGAACTCAGGACCTCTACCTTTTTGGATTATCTCAATCTGAAATGTGAGAACTACATTTTCACTTACCAAGGTAACGCTCTACCAACTGAGCTACTGAGGCTTGAATTATTTTAAGAAAGAGATTATAAAAGTATTGTTATTTTTTCATAACTTTCATAATTAATAAAGCAAGGAGAACAATCAAAAATGCAACTCCTACAAAACCAAGAATGATTGAAAGTAGTTGATATAAATTCCTAAATAAAACTTTATTGGAAAAACTATAAAGAACAAAAGAAACAAGAGACAACCCTCCAAATAAAATTAAATTTTTTAAAACAAGATTAATCTTCCTTTTTGTAGAACGGGATTTAGTTGGACGAGATTTCTTTTTAGCAACTTTCTTAGATTTACTAGTAGCCTTCTTCGCCCTCTTTTTTTTAGCCATTGTATTATATATATTACAAACTATAGTTTATAAATTTTAACCTGTTTCATTTCCTTTCCAATCCATATGAATTGCATTTGCAGTCAATGCTTTAAAATTTAAAAACACAGTCCCTAACCAAGACATGTATAAACCTGTTGCCATTTTAATTCCATCAAGACTTCTAAAATCAATTTCTTGCTCTCTAAACACGAATGTAAAACTAAAATAAGAAAATAAAAGTAATCCAATTAAAAATACTGCAAGGATCTTATGTTTCATCCTCTTTGTTTCAAATATTACCCAAATTGCAATCACCAAAAGACATATCACCAAAAGTGCGACCCCTAATTCCATATATTAAAAAAAAGAAGCAAGTATAAAAATATTTCTATAGCCCCACCAGGATTCGAACCTGGGTCAACTGGCCCAGAACCAATTATACTTGACCACTATACTATGGGGCTATTAATATAATCTAATCGCTAAATTTAAATATCTTCTGTTCGTTAATAAATTATGACAGAAAAAGAAATCGGAAGAGTATCTACTTACTTTTCGCACGTAGGTGTTGCTGCAATAAAACTTTCAGATTCATTGAAAGTTGGAGATAAAATCCATGTAAAAGGAACAACAACAGATTTTGAAGATGTTGTAGAAAGTATGCAAATAGAAAAAGAAAGTGTTCAAAAAGCAAAGGCTGGAAACCATGTTGGAATGAAAGTTCCTGAGAAAGTAAGACCAAATGATGTAGTTTTCTTAATAGAATAATTGTAAAATTTATAAAGGAGTTTGTGTATTCAGTTAGATGCCCTCATTTGACATCCTTTGACGAATGAGTGGGAAAATTTCACAAGGAATTTTTGTTCAATTTGTTGAACCTTTTCCAAAGGAAAGCCCCTGTAGTTCAGTGGCCAAGAATGCCACCCTCTCAAACTCTAAAAAGAGTTGCGAAGGAAGTAAATTCCTAAGCAGTAAGCTCTTAAGAAGAGAGGTGATCTAGTCTCGATGAGAGCATAGGTCTATACATCTCAATGTGACCTCGAAGCACCTTAGAGATAAGGTTTTGGAGAACGGTGGTGACTCGAGTTCGAATCTCGGCAGGGGCGTAGTTTAATTTTCTTAACCAAAATATTTAAATAGTAAAACACTATTAATAATATAGATTAAAAGTTTATCATAGTAAAAAACTACAATGCCCAAATATACTATTGAATTAGAAAAAGAGGATTTAATTTTAATTAATGTTGTAAAATCAATTATGAACGTCAAAAGTATAGACAAGGCGCTTTCATTTATTCTCAAAGATTATGCAAAGAAAAACAAGTATTCTGATTTTATTAAAACAAGGAAAAAGGAAACCAAATGAAAAAAATAAATTTAATTCTAATAAGTTTGATACTTTTAGGCTTGAGTGTTAGTTTTATTTCTGCTGCAAGATTACCAACTGTAAGTGGAGATTCTGGAACTTGGGGAACAGTTTTAAATGAATTTCTAAATGTATCTCTCAATGAAAGCGGGGCATTAAACGAGGACACTATCGCAAGTCTTCAAATAGTAAATGGAACAATCACAGATGCAGACATTTCAGATACTACAAATTTAACCCTCGGTGAAAAAATAACTTTTACTTTAGGAGAAGTGATTGATAACATTGTGGATGGTTGGATAGCAATCACAGGAAGTTTAAATGTTTCTGGAAGCTTGAACGTTACAGGAGATATTTTTTCTAATGGAGTTAATGTTTCTGCTTGGGAAACAAATGTTTCAAAGAACTACACTCTAGACACTTATACAAATTGGAATGATGAATGGACTACAACTTACAATGCAACTTACCTTGCGTATAATACAACATTCAACATTCAGAGTTTATTGAACTCTACAGACATCTACTCAACTTACAATTCAACTTATCACGATAAAGTAACATTCCCAGGATTTACAGACCTATCAACAGATTATGGATTCACAGATAACTCTGCAACTTGGGATTTGTATGATTACAATCAGACAACAGCAACTTATAATTTATGGAATACAATTTGGTCTGCTCAAACTATAATTTGGGATACAACTTTTAATACTTCATTTGCACACTTAGATTCAGATACAATTACTACAATTTGGGATACAACTTTTAATACCTCCTTTGCACACTTAGATTCAGATACTACTTACTCTGACCTTTCAGAGTTTAATGATGATATACTTTGGACTACAACTTTTAATACCTCATTTGACGCAAGAGACCAATCTTACAACTCAACTTATGCAGGTTATGATGACACAGCATTAATTGGAGCAGTAAATACAACATTCAACATTCAGAGTTTATTGAACTCTACAGACATCTACTCAACTT
>CAYUEW010000004.1:0-33724 GCA_964444095.1 Candidatus Woesearchaeota archaeon
GAAGATCATGGTGTCCGGGGTTCGACCCCCCGAGGTCCCATTTTAAAAACTTTTATAAACAAAGTTTAATTAAATTAAATATGGTAGAAAAAGAAGGTGTTGGAAATGGTCTTGGAACTTCTGGGTTTACCCTCGGTGTTTTGAGTATAATTTTTGCTGGATGGATGGGAGTTATAATTTCAGTAGTTGGAGGAATCTTTTGTTATGTTCAACAAAAAAATAAAAAAATGAGAATTTCCAAAGTAGGTTTAGTTCTTAACATTATTGGATTTGTCATAAGTATTTTATTCATATTCTTATATTCAACGGTGCTCGCACCGTTACTTGAAGGACTTGCTTAAAATGAACAAAAAAGCTGCAATGGAAATGTCTGTAGGAACTATTGTTACTATTGTTCTTCTTATGGCAGTTTTAGTTATGGGAATTTTCTTAGTTCAAAAAATATTCAAAAGTGCTACTGGCGCGGTTGATGCTGTTGACCAAGAAGTTCAATCAGAGATAACAAAACTTTTTGCTGAAGAAGGCGCGGCTTTAGCAGTTTATCCTACTTCTCGACAAATAACTTTAAAGAAGGGGGATGACCCGAAGGGATTTGCATTTTCAGTGAAAAACGTAGATGATGCAAACACAATAAAATTCGGTTATACTACTACAGCAAATGACCAAGATACAAGTTTTGCAAAATGTGGAAGTACATTTACAAAAGCAAAGGCAGAAAGTTATCTTCTTGGGGGTGCAGGAAGTTTCACATTGGGGGGAGGAAATGCTCTTGATTTACCAAGGTTGGTTAAATTTGATGTTCCAGAAACAGCTCCACCTTGCACAATTATTTATGAATTAACTATACGAAAAGCTGGTGAAGATTGGAAAACGGTAGATATTTTTGTAACAATTGGATAAAACATTTTAAAAAATACTCTTTCTTATGAATGTTATGCCTATTCAAATCTATAATACATTAACAAGAGAGAAAGAAGAATTTGAACCGATTAAAAAAAACCATGTCGGAATTTATTCGTGTGGACCGACAGTTTATTGGTATCAACATATAGGGAATTTGCGGACTTATGTTTCTAATGATTTGATAAAACGGATTTTTTTGTATAATGGATATAAAGTTAAACATATTATAAACGTTACAGACGTGGGACATTTGACTTCTGATGCAGACACAGGCGAGGACAAAATGGAGCGGGCTGCCAAAAAAGAAGGAAAAAAAGCCTCTGAAATTGCGGCGCATTATTTTGATGTTTTCAAAAAAGATTTAGATAAATTAAATATTCTCGAGCCGAATGTTTGGCCAAAAGCGAGCGAGCATATTAAAGAACAAATTGCATTAGTAAAAACCTTAGAAAAAAAAGGCTATACTTATAAGACAAAAGATGGAATTTATTTTGATACATCTAAATTAGAAGATTATGGCAAACTTGCTCGATTGAACGTGGTAAAATTGCAGGCAGGTAAAAGGATAGATATTGGAGATAAAAAAAATAAAACGGATTTTGCGCTGTGGAAATTTTCAGATAAGCCTGGTGTGAGACAACAAGAATGGAAATCTCCTTGGGGTTTGGGTTTTCCTGGTTGGCACATTGAATGTTCTGCTATGTCTTCGAAATATCTTGGGAAACAGTTTGATATTCATACGGGTGGACAAGAACATATCCCCGTTCATCATACAAATGAAATTGCACAAAGTGAATGCGCGTTTGGAAAAAAGCAGTGGGTGAATTATTGGATTCATTTTGCATGGTTATTATTCAAAGGCAAAAAGGTTAGCAAAAGTGGAGGAGGACTTTACACACTTTCACAATTAGAAGAAAAAGAATATGATGCCTTGGCACTTAGATATTTATGTTTGACAACTCATTATAGAAAGCCATTGAATTTCACAGTAGAAATTTTGAATTCTGCGATGAGAAGCTATTTGCGGTTGAAAAAAATAGTTATAGAATTGAAAAAGAGCAAAGAGAAAAAGAACAAGAAAAATATTGAAACTGTGAAAAAACAATTTTTAGAAATTATAAATAATGATTTTAATACTTCGCGAGGGTTGTCTTTTTTATGGGAAATTCTAAGAGATGACAGATTAAATGATTCTGAAAAATATGAATTAGCTTTGGATTTTGATAAGGTTTTTGGATTGAGATTAGATGAGGAAAAAGAAATTAAAATTCCTAAGGAAATTCAGAAACTTGTTGACGAAAGAGAAGAAGCGAGGAAGATAAAAGATTGGAAAAACGCAGATGAATTACGAGAGAAAATTAATAAAGCAGGATATGTTTTGAATGATACAAAAGAGGGAGTTGAGATAAAAAATGTTTGATGATTTAAATAAAAATTGTCCTTGTGTTGAGACGAGTTGCCCAAGACATGGAAATTGTATTGCGTGTCAAGAGCATCATCATAAAAGAGGGGAGAAAACAAGTTGCGAAAAATGAAAAAAAAGAACATTGAATTGATTAGGGATATTCTTTTAGATATAATTTTTATAGTGATAATTATAATTTTTATAAATTCTATTGTAGAAAATTTTAAGATTTTAGGACTTGCATTTTTATTATTCTGTGCTAATTACCTTATTATCGTTTTACATGAGAGGAAATATAAAAAGAAAAATTTTCCATATAAACCTTACAAAAGCAAGAAGAAAATTTCAAAAAGGATTTTGATTGGAATGCTAGCGGGATTACATTATAGCTTCTTTATTGGCAATTACAATCATAAAAAATATAATACTCAGGTAAGGTATCCAGAAACAATTGAGTGTTTTTTTGGGAATGTCTCTCAAATGATAATCTTACTTCTTTACCTCTGGATATCTGTAACCATATTTAAAAGAATCGGATATTATTCATTATTGTTCATGGTTATTCCAATAATCACAAGTATCACCAGTCTTATAATTCACAAAAAATGAAAAAAGAGTTTGAATTTATAAATTTAAAATATGTGCCAAAGAATGATTTGGTTTGTTTATTTAGGGTGACTCCTGCAAAAAATCTTAATATGAAAAAAGCAGCGAACACTGTTGCTCTTGAGTCAAGCGTTGGAACATGGACAGATGTTAAAGCACAAGATTATGTCAAAAAACTTGGAGCCAAAGTTTTTTCTATCAAAGGCAAATACATTAAAGTTGCTTATCCAGAAGGTTTGTTTGAAACAGACAATGTCCCAAATATCTTATCTTCGATTGCAGGAAATATTATGGGAATGAAAGCAGTCAAAGCGATTCGATTAGAAGACGTTAGTTTTCCTAAATCAATTTTGAAAAGTTACAAGGGACCAAGATATGGCATTAAGGGTGTGAGAAAAATGTTGAAAGTTAAGGGTCGTCCATTGGTTGGAACTATTATTAAACCCAAACTCGGACTTGTAACAAAACATCATGCCCAATCTGCTTATGAATCTTGGATGGGGGGATGCGACATTGTTAAAGATGATGAAAATCTTGCGAGCCAAAAATTTAATACATTTGAAGAAAGAATTGCGAGGACATTGGAAAAAGCACACAAGGCCGAAGAAGAAACAGGGGAAAAGAAAGCATATCTTGTGAACGTGACTGCTGAGACAAAAGAAATGATGAAACGTGCGCAGATTGTTGAAGACTTGGGAGGCAAGTATGTAATGATTGATATTTTAACTGCTGGTTGGGCAGCTTTACAAACTCTTCGTGAAGGAAATTTTAAATTAGCTATTCATGCTCATCGTGCCATGCATGCTGCGTTCGACAGAAATCCAGAGCATGGAATAAATATGATGGTGCTTGCAGATTTCGCGAGACTCATCGGTGTTGACCAAATTCATATTGGAACTGGGATTGGAAAATTAGAAGGCGACATTGAAGACATTGAAGATTTGGCTGAAGAAATTTCTTTGCAGGATGTTAAAACAACACATAAACGATTGCAACAGAATTGGGCTCGGATAAAATCAGTTTTTCCGGTTTCTTCTGGAGGTTTGCATCCAGGACATGTTCCATTTTTAATTAAACATTTAGGAAAAGAATTAGTTATCCAGGCGGGTGGTGGAATTCATGGACATCCCCAAGGAACCCGTGCTGGGGCAGTTGCAATGCGACAAGCTGTTGACGCAGTGATGAAAAAGAAAACCTTAAAAGAATATTCTAAAACACATGAAGAATTAAGAGAAGCTCTAAAGAAGTGGACGTAAGTCCAGTTTTTCTATAAACATCTCAAACTTTATAAAAAGGAAAGTCTAATTATTAAAATGAAATTCAGAGAATTTGAAACAAAGTCTGGCGTGAAGATTCTTTTAGGGAAAGACGCGAAAAGCAACGAAGAACTTGTGAAGCAGTTTCAGGAAAAAGAAAATATAATTTTACACACTGCTGCTCCGGGTAGTCCTTTTTGTGTTATTGAAAGTTTGAATCCGAGAAGAAAAGACATTAAAGACGCAACAACTGTTTGTGCAAGTTACAGTCAAGACTGGAGAGATAACCACAATGATGTAAAAGTTCATGCATTTATTGGGAAAGATGTCTACAAAGAAAAGAAAATGAAACTGGGAACGTTCGGCATTAAAAAAAAGAAAGTAATTAAAGCGAAAAGGCGAGATATAGAAAGATGGAAAAAATAGGACGAATGCAATTAGGAAAACAAGGATTAACAGAAAATTTTATCGAAACTCTGAAACAACAATTTGATAGGTGCCGAAATGTGCGGGTTTCTGTTTTAAAATCTGCTGGACACGATAAAGCCAAAGTAAAAGAATATTCAGAAAAGATTCTTGAAGGATTGGGAAATAATTATACTGCAAAAGTTGTAGGATTTACTATTTTCTTTAAGAAATGGCGGAAACCGGTTAGAAACTAGAATTTTAATACAATAATTCTTAAAAAGAAAATTCTCATTAAATAAGCATGATTCCATATGAAAAAGGTAGAATTGCTTATGAAGATTCTGAAATAGAAGTAAGATCTAACCCAAATGACCCAGAAGGATATGCATTACATATAAAAAAGTCTGTAAAATGTTTTTGTATTCCAAGAGACTGCCTAGAAGGAATTGCTTCAGCAAATAGAGATAATGCAAGGATTCTAATTGAAAGATTACTGCCTTCATTTATTAGGTGGGAAGATATAATTGGAGAGAGTAATCTCACCTCAGACAATATTGTTTCTGCTTTGACGAAAACACACATAAATGAAGAAAAAAGAATGAGTGAGTTGTAATAATAACTTTTATAAACTAACTTCAGTAAATAATTTTAGGTAAATCGTATAACGAATCTATTGCTGTAAAGCAAGCCATAAAATGAATAAAATATATGAATTAGATGCTCAAGAATATAATTTGAAATTAGCTGAAGCCTTGAAAGAAATTCCTGAATTTGAAGCACCAGAATGGGTGAAATTTGTGAAGTCCTCCCCTAGTAAAGAAAGGCCAATTGATGAAGAAGATTTTTGGTATAAACGGGCTGCGGGTATTTTAAAACAAGTTTACAAAAGAAAATTTCTTGGAGTAAATCGTCTTAGAACAAAATATGGAAGTAAAAAAAATCGTGGGTCTGCACCAGAAAAATTTGTAAAAGCAGGAGGAAAAATTATTCGAACAATTTTACAACAAGCAGATACTGCAGGTTTTACTGAAATTATCAAACCAAATAAAGGAGTTAAAAGTCAAAGGCCAGGAAGAGCACTCACAGAAAAAGGGAAAAACTTTTTGGAGGAATTAAAATAAATGGGAATTAAAAACGCAGAGAAAAAAACTAAACTTGCAAAAGCTGGAAGGCAAACTAAGTGGGCTCCTGTTTGGATTGTTTTGAAAAAATATGGTGTTGGCAAAAGAATCCATCCTTCTTCAACAACAAGACATAGAAGAAATTGGAGACGAACTAAACTTCATATTAAACCAAGGAAGCAGAGGAAATCTCACTTCGGATAAATAAAATGACACAAAACACAAAACCATATAACCCAAGTAAAGGAGCGCAACCAACCCTCCAAAAAGGAGAGTTAAAAAGCCCTATTACTGGGAAGTCTGTCCCTAAAATCCCACGAAAATCTAAAAGAAAAACTGAAATCAAAACAGAAAAAGTTGAAAGAGAATATGTAATTCCATTGAGAGAAAAAGTTAGGGTTGTTCCAAGATATAAGAAAACTAACAAAGCAGTTAAAACTGTTAAAGAATTCTTAGCGAGACACATGAAAGTTAGGGATAGAGATTTAAATAAAATTAAGATTGATAAATATTTGAACGAGGTATTGTGGTTTAGGGGAATAAGAAAACCCCCTCATAAAATTAAAGTTAAAGCAGTTAAAGAAGGCGACATTATTCGTGCTGAATTAGCAGATATGCCGGACGCATTGAAATTTAAGAAAGCAAGAGAAGAAAAAAGATTGAAAAAAGCTAGGGAAATTTTAGAAGGAAAGAAATCTAAGATAGAAAAAGCTAAAGAGGATGTGGAAAAACCTACAGAAGAAAAAAAGGTTGATACCCTAAAGGACATAAATGAAAAAGAAAAGAAGTCTGCTGTTGTTGAAGCTGGTGCGAAGATGGAAAAAGCTGCTTCTCAAAAAGCAAAACACGCCACACAAGCAGCAGGAAAAGCAACCAAACAAAAACATCAAGTTAGAAAAGCTTTAGCTAAATAATTTTATAAAATGAGAAATTTTTTAAAAAATCTTATGAAGATGCTAACCCCCTTGGCACATTTTTCTAGTACATTTTATGCAGAAAGAATGTTTCAAACAGCAGATGATTGGATTTATTATCGAGATAAAAATCAAGAATGGTTCGTGGAAAAAGAGGAACAAAGACTTTTAATGGGGGGCATCTGCGTGGGTTCAATTGATCCTAAAAAAATTGAAAAGCTACGATTTACAAAACTAGAAGAACTTCTTATATATCTTGGAGAGGGACTTAAGGATACATCGCCAAAAGAACTAGTGCCTTATTTTGAAATCGGTAGTCACCCTCTAACCTTGGAAAAATCTTCTACTCCTTCAGATAAATATCCAACCTTCTACATTGGCCAAGAAATCGTAAAAGTGTATAAATCTATATAAAAATTAATCCGAAAAACCTTAAGTAGTCCCCGTTTTTACAATGATTATGTTAAATAAATTGATTGCTGAACTTTTAGAATTAGGCGATGAAAAGAGAGCAGAACAGAGTCAAAGATTCTTCAAAACAGGGGAAGGAGAATACGGTGAAGGAGATGTTTTTCTCGGAATTTCAAATCCAAAGATTAGGGAATTGTCTAAAAAATATGATTTGAGCTTTGAAGATATTCAGAAATTATTAAACTCTAAAATCCATGAGCATCGACTTATTGGTTTATTGATTTTAATTCGAAATAAAAATAAAGAAGGTGCTTTTCGGTTTTATTTGAAAAATTCTCAAAAAATAAATAACTGGGATTTGGTGGATTTGTCTGCACCAAAAATTGTAGGAGAATTTATTTTGAAAAATCCAGATTCAAAAAAAATAATTTATGGACTTGCTAATTCTAATAATTTATGGGACAAAAGAATTGCTATTGTTTCTACTTATGCTTTAATTAAGCAAGGGGAAGTTGAAGATATTTTTGTGATTGCAGAAATGTTATTGGGGGATAAACACGATTTAATTCACAAGGCAGTTGGTTGGATGTTGAGAGAAGCAGGAAAACAGGACGAAAAATCTTTAGAAAAATTTTTGAAGAAACATTACAAAGTTATGCCACGAACCATGTTAAGATATGTTATTGAAAAATTTGAAGAAGAAAAACGAAAGAAATTTTTAAAGGGAGAATTTTGATGAAAGAAAAAACCCTCAAAGAGCTTTTGGAATTCGGAATTATTAACGTTGACAAACCAGCAGGAATGACTAGCTTTGATGTGGTGTATGCGATAAAGAAAAAATTAGGATTAAGAAAAGCCTCTCACTTTGGAACTCTCGACCCAATGGTTACAGGAGTTTTACCAATTGCATTGAATCGTGCTTGCAAACTTACTGGATTTTTTATACATCATGATAAAGAATATATTGGTGAAATGAAAATTCATGAAGATGTTAAATTAGAAAAAATTAGGGAAATGATTAATAAAAAATTTCTTGGGAAAATTATCCAGTTGCCCCCAGTTAAATCACGAGTGAAAAGGCAAGAACGAGAAAGAGAAATTATGAAGTTTGATTTATTAGAGAAAAAAGGGTTAAATGTAACTTTTCACACAGAAGTTGAGGGGGGCACATATATTAGAAAATTAATTCATGATTTAGGGCAAGCATTAGGCATAAATGCGCAAATGACTAAATTAAGGCGGACGCGCGCAGGAATTTTTTCAGAAAAAGATTCTGTAAACTTAGAAAAAATTGATGAAAATTTTAAAGCAATAATTCCTGCAGAAGAATCTATTAAAAAAGTTTATCCTGTTGTAGAAATTAAGGAGGATAATCTTCAACAAATTTTTACTGGGAAACCAGTTCATAAAAGTGATTTAATTAAGGAAGAAAAATTTGAAAATGAACAAATTATCGCGGTTTTTTGTGAAGAAAATTTTGTTGGAATGTACAAGATAATAAACGGAAAAGATATTTTTGCCAAAGCAGAATTTGTTATGCAACCCATAAAGGAATAATTAAAAATATAAAGTCTCCTTTAGATGATATATTATGAAAAAATCTGTGCGGCTTTATATTGATGGGACAGTTCAAGGTATTTTTTTTAGAGTATTTGTAAAAGAGAATGCAGAAAGGTATAATGTTAAAGGGTTTATTCGAAATCTTGAGAGTGGGAAAATTGAAGTTTTTTTAGAAGGGGATTCGGATAGCGTTAATAAAATGATTGAATTATGTAAAAAAGGGCCGAAACATGCGCAAATAAGAAGCGTTGAATTAAAACCAGAACGATTTCAAGACTTTAAAACATTTAAGGTCTTACATATATAAAATTCTATAAAAGAGGAAATGATATCTACTAATTCAGATGGGGGGAGCAGGGGCAATCCTGGCTTAGGCGCGATTGGAATTATTGTTAGGAAAGACGGAGAAATTCTTACAAAATACAGCGCTAAAATTGGAAGAGATGTTACCAACAATGTGGCTGAATATACTGCTTTGATAAAAGCATTGGAATTGGCTTCTCATTATACTAAAACAGAACTCACTTGTTATCTTGATTCTGAATTGGTAGTTAAGCAACTTTTAGGGGAATATCGAGTAAGAAATCCTAAATTAATGGCGCTATTCTTGAAAGTACAAAAACTTCAAGAAAATTTTGAAAAAATAATTTACAAACATGTAAGCCGATGGGACAAATTTCAACAGATTGCAGATGAACTTTTAAACGAAGAAATGGATAAGAAATAATTATTTAAACTGAATTCAGTTTAGTTTTACATGGAAAAATTCTTTTGGGCAGATGAACTCGCCGATGAAATAATAAAACGAAAGAAGAAAGAATATGTCTGTGCTGCAGGAGTAACTCCTTCTGGAATGATTCATATAGGAAATTTTAGAGACGCAATAACTAATGAAATAGTTGTTAGGGCACTGAGGGATAAAGGAAAAAAAGTCAGGTTTATTTATTCTTTTGATGATTATGACAGATTTAGGAAGGTTCCTGCAAATTTGCCACAGGCTAAAAAGGAAAAATATGAAGATTATATTGGCATGGCAGTAAGTGATATCCCCTCTCCATTTGGAAAGGGAAGTTATGCAGATTATTTTGAAGGTTTATTCAAAAAAGAATTAGAAAATGTCGGAATCCTTCCAGAATTTATTCAGCAAAGCACATTAAATAAAAAATGCGTATATGCTCCTCTGATAAAAAAGGCGTTGGATAAAAAAGAAGAGATAAGAGAAATTCTTAACAAATATAGAAAAGCGCCTTTAGAAAAAGATTGGGTTCCATTAAATGTTTATTGTGAGAGATGTAAGAAAGATACAACCAAGGTTCTCAATGTTGAAGGATATTCTATTGAATATGAATGTGAATGTGGATTTAAGAATAAAATTGATTATAGAAAAAAAGGAATTGTGAAATTGCCTTGGAGAGTTGATTGGCCAATGAGATGGGTTTATTATAAAGAAGATTTTGAATCTGCAGGAATTGACCATAGTGTTTACGGGGGCTCTGTAATGACTTCAGATGAAGTAGATAGAAAAATTTTTGATTTTGACCCACCACTCCACACATTTTATGAATGGATTAGAATAAAAGGAGGAAAAGAATTTGCAAGTTCAACTGGGGATGTAACAACATTAACAGAAGTTCAGGGGGTATATGAACCTGAGATTATAAGATACATTTTTGTTCATACACGACCAAGAAAAGCATTTCAAATAAGTTTTGATGCAGATGTAATTAAGCTCTATGACGAATATGACGCACTTGAAGAAAAATATTACAACAAAACTGCTACACCCCAAGAGAGAAGAATCTATGAATTATCTCAAATAAAATTAGCAAAGAAAAAACCAGAAAAATTAGGATTCAAACATTTAATCACTTTTGTCCAAATAGGAAAAACAGAAGGACTAAATTCAGAATCCAAAATTAGAGCAGAGAAGGTTCAAAATTGGCTCGAGAATTATGCTCCAGAAGATTTTAAGTTTAAAGTTTCTGAAAAAGTTTCTGCTAAATTAGATACAAAACAAAAGCAGGCCTTGAAAGCCTTGAAAGAATCTCTCGCTGTTAAAGATTTTACTGAAGATGAATTATTCAATGAATTTTATGATATTTGCGGGGCTGTTGGATTGGAAAACAAGGAATTCTTTGAAGGAGCTTATATGACAATTATTGGAAAAGTTAAAGGACCTAGATTAGCTTCTTTAATTTTAGCAATTGGTAAGGATAAAATAATTAAATTATTGGAGCAAATTTAATAATGACACTGATTATAAAATCAAATATAAGAAAAGTCGTAAAAGAGCTTGATAAAGAAAACGCCGTGAGTTCTGTTTCTGAAGATGTGGGAATTGCAATGGAAAGGCGAGTAGAAGAAATACTCGGAAGAGCCATTGAAAGAGCAAAGGCTAATGGAAGACGGACACTTCAGGCGAGGGACTTGTGAGGATTTTATGGAAGAAAAAAATAATTCACGAGAAGAATTTATTAAAAAATCTGGAAGTGAAGAACATGAACTCTCGAAAGACGAAAATGGAATAGAATCTTCTTGGAACCCAGAAGGAATAAAATTTAAGAAAAAAACTGAAGTTAAAAAAGGAAGAACATCTCGGGCTGCTGGTTCCCGATTTGAATTAAAAGTTCGAAGAGATTTGGAAGATAAAGGAAGAGTCGTAGATAAATGGACAAACAATATTGACTTAGAAGAAGAGAAAATAATTATTGCTAAAAGAAAGTACAATCCATTTTCAAAAGTTATGGTAATTGGAACTGGCTTTCCAGATTTTATCTCTATTAAACAAATCCACAAAGGAGCATATAGCGTTATTGGAGTTGAAGCGAAAATGAATGGTATTCTTTCAAAAATAGAAAAAGAAAAATGTGCCTGGTATTTACAGAAAGAGATTTTCTCACAAATTTGGATTGCAAAAGCAGTTAGAAAAGGAAGAAAGATAGAAATTGAATATGATGATTTTTCAGAGAAGTATGGGGAAAAGTACAATAAAACTTAAAATAAGATTTTTCTTTACTTTTTTATGGAAAAACTATTTGTTTTTATCCTAATTTTTTTGATGAGCCTATCACCAATTTTAGCTTTGTGCGAAGAAGGACAGATTAACATAAACAGCGCTTCCTTAGAAGAACTTGATAAATTAACAGGAATCGGTGAAGTTAAATCACAAGCAATAATTAATTCTCGTCCATTTCATTCTGTAAAAGAATTAATAAATGTTTATGGGATTGGTAAAGTTACCTTGGCAAATATTGAAGAACAAGGACTGGCTTGCGTTGATGAAGAAACTAAAGAGGAAGAAAAGCTTCCAGCAGAAGTAGAAATCTTTGAAGAAGAGCTAAAAAAAGAGGAAACAAAGGAAGTTGAAACTATTGAATTAACAACAAAAACTATAAAAAGCGAAGATAATAAACAAGACAATAGCAAGTACGCAGTGTATGGGCTCGTGGCTTTTTGCGTTTTGCTTGGAGTTTTGTTTGTAATAAAAAACAAGAAATACAAAAATGAATTCAGATGACAAACCAAAGATAAGGGTATTGATGATGTTAGAAGTAATTGGAAAACCCGCAGAGCATCTTGTGGCTGCTTTAGAAGATTTAATAAAAAAATTAGACGAAGAACAAGGCGTGACGGTTCAGAAAAAAGATATTAAAGAACCTAAATTAATTGAATCTAAAGAAGGAGCTCAACCGAGTGGATTTTACACAACATTTGCAGAAGTTGAAATAGATATTGAAGAAATTTCCTCTCTTGCTTATTTAATCTTTAGATATATGCCAGCACACATAGAAGTTATTTCTCCAGAAGTAATCGCTTTAACAAACAATGGATGGAATGAATTATTCAATGAATTATCAAGAAAACTTCATGGCTATGATGAAGTTGTAAGAATTGTGCAAGTTGAAAAGAATATTTTAGAAAAAAAACTTAAAGAGTTAATGGGAAAGAGTGAAGGAGAAGAAAAATGAGTTTTGAAATTGCATCTATTTTAGCTTCACAAACAGGAGTTTGTCATACCCCTCTTAGGCGAGCTGAGGATGCTGGAAAGAAAACTCCAGAAATTAAAGAAGTAGAACAAGAAGAGATGATAGAAGAAACTGAAATAATTCAAAAAACTTATAATGCCCAAGGAAAAACAATTGAATATCAAACTTATCACACACACCTAGATATTATTGCGTATTAAACTTTCAAACAAACCTTACAAGGTTTGTATCCTTTTTTCTGAAAATATTCGGGCGAATCATTTTGTTCTTTATATTCATCCTTAATTAATTTAGAAAGTCTGCACGAAGATTTATGGTATTTTTTTGTGTTTAATGAACCAACATATTTGTAAGTTTTAGGTTCTTCTCTTGGTCTTTCCACAAATACTTTTTTCTCAACATGTCTAATAACCGGTCTTTCGACAATTTTGACAACTGGTTTTTCAACAACTTTTGTAATTGGTTTATTTTCAGTTGGTTTTATCCGATTTTTATATTTCTCTTTAACCACAGATTCATGTGCTTTCCCCCTTGCAACCTTTAACAAATTAATAGGTTTTTTAGCTTTTTTATATTTCTTTTTATAAAACCAGATACTTCCTACAACAACCAAGACTAAAAGAATAATTCCTATAATCATTCCTGCAGAAGATTTTTCTTTTGGTTTGCAAGCTCCGACACAACAAACATTATCTTTTGCATAAATTATATTATCTGTACTACATTCTTCATTACTAGCACAAATAGGATAACCTAATTCTGCGCAGGTTTCTGTAGTATATTCTTGGATTGGTTCTTCTGGAGGTACATAATTTTCTAAAAACTTAACAGAAATTTGTAAATAAATTATCTCTTCTTCTTGTTGTGCCATTATGTGTCCTTCAAGTTCAAACTCTTCTTCAGAAAAGAAAGTTAATTCAATTGGAGCATTTGAATCTGATGCTAAGTTGTTTATGCTTTCTTGTGAAATATTTGTGTAAGGAACTAATGAATCAGATAAAGAGATTGTAACATTTGTCAAGTCTTCTTTACCTACATTATAAATGTAAACGGTTCTTTGCTCTTGGGAATCAGTTGAAACAGAAATGACTAATTTTTGTGGTTCAAATTTGAATGTCTCTTCTTGAATTGTTGTTGCGGGAATAGACGCAAGAATTGCATACGTGAAATTCCCTGTGCTTAATTCTATTGTTTTAAAAATAGAAACAGGTTCTTCAAAAAGAAAATCAATGCTTTCTTTTTGCCCAGATTTCAAAGTGATAGATTCATAAGGAATTCCTATTGAAGAATTTTCTTCCCCTAATGTGCTTATTTGGATTGTAATTTTTTCCTCTTGTAAATTTTGCACTTCTAATGAAAATTCTGCCTCTGAAACAACTCCGGGATTAACTGAAAAATCTGCTGTTTGATTATTAATAATAAAATTTCTTACTATCTCCTCTTCGCTCATTTCTCCACCTTTCATATACCTAATATCTTCTAAAGCCATTGAATAATTCGCTGACTCTTTTCCTACAAGCAAAGCATAAATGTAATAGTCTTCATCTATTTTTTTTATATCATATTCTATTGGAATTTTCACATGTCCTCGGTAAAAAACCACATTTTCTTCTTGTAATGGCAAAAGAAAATTTCCAGAAACTGTTGCTATTAATGTTTCACCTTGTGCAAATTCTTCATTCATATTTATTTCTACTGCAGAGATTACTGGGAAAATTAAAAGTAATAACAATAGTATGCACACTCTTTTCATAATTAACTAAACGAAAAGCAGTTAATAAAGTTTATTTTTATAGAGTATGTAAAATTATTTCCCCATGTCTTTCAATTTCTTGAGAACCTCATCTAATTCTCCTTTTTGTTTCTGAGGAGCCGAATACTTTACTGATTGTCTTTGGTTTGGTGGGAGCATTCTTCTTGGAACTCCTCTCCTAGGAATAGATGAAGAAGGTCCGGGAGGAAATCTTCTAGGTCCTGTTGGAGGCCTCCTTGGAGGAGACTTTCCTTTTTTGAATTTAGATTTAAGTTTCAACCACAACTTTCTTAATTTCTTTCTAAATACAATCCCCAAAGCTGTTAGAACAATAAGTGCCCCTAAAATTATTATCCAAGCATAACCTTTTTTACTTTTACTAAAACAACATTCGTCGTAGGATGGACAATCATATGCTCTTGATTCTTCACTACTAGAACACAAAGATTTACATGTTCCTCCATAAACTTCACATTCGGATTCTTCTTCCCCAACCACTACTTCACATTCTCCGTCCACGCAACATTTGCTCGTATCTGCTGCTTCAATAGTCTCACCATTACATAATTCCCCTGAAGCACAAATCTCTCCTCCTTGAACTAAACAACTTGATAATAAGCTCTCTGAATCACAACACACATTTGTTCCGAAACAACCTCCATATGTTGTCAAAGCAGTTCCATCTGCACCAGTACACGCGCTACTTGTTAAACAATAATATCCTGCTTCCTCACAATCGGGTTTTTGTTCTTCCCCTGAAATTATTTTTTTTGGCCAAGCGGAAAATAGAATAAATGCAGTGTTTCTTATATTACTCTGCCAACATCCATCATCACCTTGAATTTCTTCAAGCCATGCTTTCGCCCCTGTTTTCTCTGTAGACGTATCCTGTTGCAATGCATACAACGCTACAGCAGTGTCGTAAATTTTATCTCCAGATTCATACCACCATTTACTTTCTTGTTGCTTGAGTAATAATTCCTCTTTGAAACTGCCTGTTAAGGAATATAAAAAAGATTCTGGAAGGAATTCTGAGTATTCATCTGCCATTGTAACTAAATAAGGCAAGTAACCTGAAATATCATAACCTTTAAGCTTCAAAACTTGTGCAGCCCACAATGTTCCTTCATAATTGCAAGCTCCCCCTTCTATGAAACAATAAGAATTTACTTTTGCTGTTGTGCTTCCTTCTGCTGACGCAGAAGTTGTTAACTTTGAAACATAAGTTAAATTTGGTTCGCTAATCTTATAATATAAAAGATTCGTAAGAAAAGTTTCATCACAAGAAATTGTAAATTCTTCATTATAACAAGCATCATCTACTTTAAGCCAATAATCCTTGTGTATATCAAAACAACTTCCAGGACTTCCATCTATTTTTTTATCTTCATCAAGAGTGATAATGTGTGTATCTCCAAGATAAGTTATATCACAAGAGGTTTCTTTTGTTGACTCTATTTGTAAAAGCCACTCCATACTTGCTGGAGTTGTTTCTTTAGACAGTAACCATTCTTCTGCATCAGTTGTATCTGCACCAACAGAATAAAGTGCAAGAATTGCTTGAGCAGTCATTTTTACTGAGCATCCTGTATCTGGCCAACATCCTTCACTTGCTTGGTCTTCAAGAACTTCGGTTTTACATCTATCAATTGCTAATAAAGAAAAAATTCTTTCTTCCGCAGAAAGAGACTGGCAATTTTCAGCAACCATTGTTTCAAGACAATCATAACCTCTTTCATCAACTGTTGTTTCTTCTGCTACTACAAAATATGTGAGGAATATTAAAAGAACTAAAGACAAAATCCACAACTTTTTTTTCATATTTTATTTAATCACTGCTTGTTTTTAAAATTATCTTCTTTCTTTCGCTTCTTATTTGATTTTGGATACGGTGAATTTTTTCTTATAACATAATTAACAGGATTTTTTATTAAGTTGCACAAATTGTCTGGTGTGCACACACCAATTCCCTTGTAAAATTCCATGCAGTTTGGTGGCATGATTGATTTTTTTCTAAAACTCCAAGACAACTGGGAAAAAATATATCCTTGACGCAAGGGAACTTCATTTTTTTTATTCCATTCATCAATTCTTTTTTCTATTTCTTCTTTTTCCATACCTACTGAACGAAATAAATTAATCAAAACAAACAATGCTCGTTTTTTCCCATCACCAATCCCTTGTAAAATCTTTTGAACACACGGAGGAAAATTTTGTTCAGATAAATTTGAAAGTTTTATTGGTTTGAATTCTGTTTTGGGTTTGATTTCTTCTTGACTGTTCCCCTTATCCCAATCAAGAGCTTGCATTAAAAGTTCGCTTGCCTCCCCTTCTTGAACATTGGGCATAAAGTTTTTTATCTTAACCTTAAGAGGAGATGCATCTTTTGGTTGAAAACTTGAAATTTCGTCTGCTTCAAGAACAATACTCGCCAATGCTGTTTTCTCATGCAAAGAATAAGGCATCCTGAATAAATGTCTTGGAGAAACAAGAATCAAATCTGGGACTACTTCTTTTGGCGCCTGAAAATCCCTAATGTATTTATTCGGACGAGATAATTCGCTAATTTTATCTATTAATTTTTTCTCAATTGTATGCATAATATATCTTACAATTATCCTTGGCCACTCTGGAAACATATCTGAAGTTTGCACTTCATTAATTTCTTTTGGAAATGCTTTCCACGGAATAATCAAGTGGAAACCCTTACTCCCAGAAAATTTAATTCCAATATTTTTCACACCATGAAATCTCAACATTTCTACAATCAACTCTACCATAATTTTACTATAATCTAAATATTTACTATCAATATCTAACAATAAATCCCATCCAACTCGCAATTCATTAAATTTTTTTGGTGTCATCTCTGTTGCTATATTCAACGGGTCATCCCAAAGTTCTTCTGAACAATGAAAAGAAGTTGCTCCTCTTTTTACAAGTTCGAAAATGTCTGCAGGATATTGCAAAGTATCTGGACGTTTTCCAAATCCTTCGAAATAGCGAGGACAGACCTCTCTATTTGTTGAAAATTCAAAAATAATCTGCTGAATTTCTGGTTTAGAATAATACAAATGCGTGAGATTCCGAACTCTTTGCTCATTAATATTTGGCATAAGAGAAAAAGCCAAGTTATCTTTATATGGTTTATCGTGAAAACCTATCTTTTAAAAATTTTATACACTCCCATCATAAGCGCATGATGAAAAACTCTCCAAAAAGGAATTGGAGTAAACCTTGTTGTAAAATTCCCTTCTCTTACATTATAAGTAATTGAATCTCTGAATGCTTTTTCTGAAGAATAATTCAAACTTTTTGGGTCAAAGATGTTGTAGGTTTTTCCAATATCTTTGGGATGATGCCCATCTGAATTTGCGACTAAAGGTTTTGAGTATTTCTTAGCATCTCGCCTTGCTAAATAATTGGCAATTGAAAAAAGCATTGAGATTGGGGAAAAGTTGCCGTTTAACTCAAAGCTATCAAATCTTGAAGCATCTTTCTTTTTGTCTTTACTATATCTTAAGGACCCATACTTTTGTATTAAAGCTTCTGGATGGTCTGCTATTTTTAACTCACCTTCTTCTGCTTCTCCCAACGTTTCTTCAAGAGATTTCCCTGATGGAATTGTTCTCCCTCTTCTAACCCCGGAGAAAAGAACATGGCCTTGAGAAGAAGGGGTTTCTTGTGATTTTGCAAATGCTTTTACCAAATTCTCCTTCTTAAAAAAAAATGAAATATTCACCCAGTTCAACTTCATAACCTGCTTTCACAAGTAAGTTTAATTGTTCTCCAGAAGTCCATTTTTCAAATCTCCCATCATTTTCTCCAAAATTAGTTATATAAAGCATATCTGCTGGAGAAGTCATTACCTTATCTGCTACTTCAACCAAGTTTGAAAACCCTTCTTCTAAAAATAGATTTATACATTTTTCTCTAAATGTTTTTGGCTCCTTTCTAAAAGAACTTCCAGTTTGTAAATGGTTGTGAAAATCTATATTCAGAGTTTCTTTCTCTTGTAATTGCTGTAATAATGACATAAAACTCCAATAAAACAAGCACTTAAAAAACCTTTTATCTAACTAATTCAACAACAACAATGCTTAAAAAATAAATGTTGTTTAAACAAATATGTTAGTCAAATTAGATAATCCTTTGGTGCTTTCACGGGTGATAGATATCATTTCAGAACTTGTAATTGAAGTGAGAATAAGATTCAATGAATTCGGACTTAGTATTAGTGCGATCGATCCTGCGAATGTCGCGATGTTAAATTTTAAACTTCCAAAAAGTGCGTTCAGTCAATTTGAAACAGGAGAAGAAGTTTTAGGAATTAATTTAGATAATTTCAAAAGAATTCTGAAAAGGTGTGGGGCAGGAAGCTCTTTAATTTTGGAAAAGAAAGAGAATTTTTTGAATATTCAAATTCAAGACAGGATAAAAAGAAATTTTAGTTTGAACTTAATTGAAATAGAAACAGAAGAAAAAGAAATGCCGACGTTGGAATATACTGCGCGTGTTGAAATAAATTCAAAAGATTTGGTTGATTCGATAGACGATTGTAGTGTTGTTGCAGATGCTTGTTCTTTTATAACACAAGAAGGAAAATTCATCGTCGAGGCAAAAAGTATTGATTCTGCGCGTTCAGAATTTTCAGGAGACGAAGCGAAAATTGAAGCAGAAGATTGTAATTCAAAATACAGTTTAGAATATTTAGTAAAGTTCATGAAAAGTGCGAAAATTGTTGACAAAACGGTTTTGAATTTTGCAGAAGATCATCCATTGAAAATGAATTTCAAATCAGAGCATATGGAACTTAGTTTTTTGCTTGCACCGAGAGTGAAAAACGAAGATTAAAAATTTCTTAAAGTTTATAAATAAGAATATCTTAAAACAAATATGGAAAGAAAGGGGCAGGTTACAATCTTTATTATAATAGCAATTGTTATTGTTGTTTTGGGTTTGTTACTCTATTTTTTCTTTCCAAAAATCCAATCCACCTTAAGTGGGGGCGCAACAAATCCTCAGATTTATATTTCAGAATGTATTGAAGAAGAAATTGAAGATGTTGTAGAACAAATTTCTTTGCATGGAGGAAAGGTTGCTCCGGAATTTTTTAGTGTTTATGATGGAATAGAAATAAGAAATTTATGTTATACTGAACAATATTGTACACTTTGCACAATCCAAGAACCTCAATTAGCATCTTCTATTGAATGGGAAATAAAAAACGAAATTGATACAGAAGTTGAAGCTTGTTTTAATTCTTTGAAAGAGAGTTATGAAAGAAAAGGTTATGAAGTTAATTTAAAATCAGGTCCTGTAGAAATTGAACTTCTTCCGAAAAAAATTCTCTCTACTTTTAATTATTCATTAACATTAACGAAAGAAGAAGTAGAAACTTATGATTCGTTTAGTGTGGTGTTGGACAATAATCTTTATGAATTAGTAGCTATTACAAATAGTATCTTAAAGTGGGAAAGAACTTATGGGCGAACCGATGTAACGCTTTACATGGATTTGTATCCTACTTTAAAAATAGAACAAAAACTCTTGGGTGATGATACAACAGTTTATATTCTCACAGATAGAAATGATGGGAGTAAATTTGAATTCGCTTCAAGGAGTTTAGTATTTGCACCAAGCGGATATTGTTAAAAATGATAGAGGTAAAAAAAACAATCTTTAGAATAATGTTTCTTTTAATTGGAATTATATTTTTGATGAGCAATGTAAACGCTGTTTGTTGTGAGAGAACATTGGATGGAGGAATTTGTTTAGATGTGAGTGATAGTATACATTGTAATAATCTTTTTCGTTGGGAGGATACTGCCTGCGAATCAACGACTTATTGTAAAGATGGAACTTGCGTAAATGTTGCAGATGGAACATGTATGCCTTCTTCAGACTCTGCATGTGATTCTTCTCGGGGAGGATTTTGGTATAATCAACCTGAAGAAGAAGTTACAGAATGTCAATATGGATGTTGTTTTCTTCCTGGAGGACCTTCATTTACTTCAAGAGTTTCTTGTATTGATATTTCTTCTGATTCTGGTATTTCTGTAGATTTTAGAGAAAGCATAACTGATGAAGAAACGTGTTTGTTAAGTGCTGGACCAGATGTTGAAGGTGCATGTATTTTTCAATCAGAATCAGGTAGAGATTGCACAATTGAAACAAATGAAAGGTGTGGAGAATTGGGAAGAGAATTCCATGCAGGACTTTTGTGTAGTGCTCCTGAATTAGGAACTCTTTGTACTATGACAGAAAATACCAAATGTGTGGATGGGTTTTTTGAAGTTTATTTTGAAGATAACTGTGGAAATACTGCAAATGTTTATGATTTCTCTAAGATAACAGATGTTAATTATTGGACATATATAATAGACCCTTTTTCAGTTGACATTTGTGAATCTGGACAACATAATAAAGATTCATCAACTTGTGGAAATTGTAATTATGGACTAGGAAGCGTGTGTGGTTCTAAAAGAAATTCTTCAGCAAATCCAGAAGTAGGAAATTATATTTGTATTGATTTAGATTGTGGGGATATTGGTGGGAAATATAGAGAACATGGAGAATCCTGGTGCTCTGAACCTATATCTATTTTTGAATATGCTCTACCTGGACAAATCTCTTATCGGCTTTATTGTTATTTTGGAGAAGTGCAATGGGAATTATGTGATAATACAAGAAATAATCTGTGTAAAGAAGATGAAACTAAAACGGCTAGTGAATTCAAAAGTGAAGCGAACTGTGTCCCCAATAGGTGGCAGGATTGTGTAATTCAAAATGATTCGGAATTGTGTTTAGATACTGCAGATAGAGATTGTGAAGTTTTAGAAGGAATAAGTTTAAAAAATGATACTGGGGGAGATAGATTATTCTTAAATTATACTTATACTTATGATGAAACTACTTTAGAAATATTAGGTGATGATACAGATGAGATTAAAGCTGTTTGTGTTCCAAAATATACCCCCGGATTTAAGTTTTGGGAATCTGACGAAACCGATAATTTTCTTGGAGATTCTTTCACAACTCCGACAATGACTTGCGGAATCGCAAGTGTAAGTAAAATAGGAGGATATGAGAATACCCTTTTAACTTCTGATTTGGGAGGAGAACATGAATCTTGGATAGCTTATGAGGGTATTTGCTTTGAAAATTGTGTAACAGAATGTGAAGAAAAATTCTTTATAGTAGAATGTACGCACGAATGCATTAAAGATTGCGATTATTCTGAAGCATTTGTAGATATGGAAAAAACTGCTTGGAAAGAAACAACTTCCTTAAGCGTAGGCAATGTTACATTAAATTCAACATGGGTAATTAAAATTAAAAATTTAAGCAGTGCTTTTGGAGACTGTGGTGTCAAAGCAAATTATATTGGAGAGGGAGGGTATAATGCTTGGGAAGACATTTTCACAGGAGACAACATTAGTATATGGGATATTGCTGGTGCTGAAGCCCATTCATAAAATGAACAATAAAAAGATAACATTAAATATTTTAGCATTAATTCAAATTTCTATTTTAATAATTGGTATTATGGCTTTTACAAATATAGCTAGTGCTCAAATTACAAGTTCCCCTCTCGCAACTAATGTAGTAAAGAAACCTATAATTATTTCTAACCAATCTAAACAAGGATTAGAAGAAAATTCCCAAGCAACCATCACAGGGATGGTGGTCTGGGTTCCTTTTGAATTTGCAAGAGCTGCAGGTGCATGGATAGGAAAAGGTCTGGTAAATATTTTTGGAGAAATAGCTTCCTTTGAAGCTTTGGTTACAAGTGGATTGGGTGTTACTCTTATTGCTATGGCAATTACTGCTATCGTTGTGGGACTTATGAGTGGGGGTGATTGGGCTGAAACTTGGTTTTGGACATCTGCTTTGGGCAGTTCCCTTGGTCTTGGAGGCCTTGCAGGTAGCCTTGGGGGAGGATTAGCACATGTTTTAGGTGCGACTGCTGCAGCACCCGGAATTGGGTGGGTCATTGGAGGAGCTGTTCTATTATACATGTTTTTACGTTCTACAGTAAGAATGGATGAAAGAATAGTTATAGTGGATAATAAAGTTTGGCAACCACAAACAGGAGGAGAAGATTGTCATGCATGTAATGATGATGATTTCCCTTGTACAGAATACCAATGTAAAAGTTTAGGATTGGGATGTGAATTAGTAAATGATGGAGATAATGCTGAATGTGTTTCTATAGACTCTCAAGATATAACTGCTCCGACCATAACTCCTAGAGATGATTCTTTATTATCTTTAACAGATTATTCTTATGTGCCAATTGGTACAAATGAGCTCGGAGTAGAAATAAGATATGATAGTACAAATGGGTGTTTGCCTTCTTATGAAACATTTACTTTTGGAATTGAATTAGACAAAACAGGGACATGTAGATTTGAAGACCATAGCACAGATTCTTTTGATGATATGTTGGCTTTTGGAGAGGCATTGTGGGAAAGAAATCACACTCAATCATTATTTTATCCAGGGCAAACAGCAGACTCAGACGATGTAGTGATTCCTGTGCAAGAGAATCATGAAATCTATGTTAGATGTGAAAGTTACAATGGACATGCAAATGAAGAAGAATTCTTATTCCAATTTTGTGTTGATCCTGTAGACGATGTCTCCCCCCCAGTTATACGGGGTTTTAACAAGGTGGATAATACTCCGATAAGGTGGTTTGATGAAACTGAAGATCATAGCACAGCAATAGCGGTTTATGTCAATAAACCTTTATCAAGCACGACAGAAGGATGTAAATGGAGCCATATCGATCAATCATATAAAGATATGCCTGGAACATTCTCTTCTTGCTCTGTAAATGTAAATCAAGTTACTATCTTTGGTACACAAATAAGTTATGCTTGTTCAGGAACATTAGATGGACTTCAAAATGGAATAGAAAATGAATTTTATTTTAGATGTAATGATAGTTTTGGGAATGTTAATACAGAATCTAAAAAATTAGTTTTGGTTGGCTCTTCTCCTTTAGTTTTAACTTCTGTGGGGCCAGTCGGAGAAGTGAGGGGTGCTTCAAATTTAGTGAAAGTGCCTCTTGAAGCAGAAACTTCTGCAGGATTTGACGAAGGAATAGCAGAATGTTATCATAGCGCTACAGGTAACTACAACAATTACACTAAATTCGAAAACACTCGCTCTAACAAACACACAGATAATTCGGTTTATCTTGAAGAAGATGATTATACTTATTACATACAATGTTTTGATATGGCAGGAAATTCTGTAGTTAAAACAATTGATTTTGAAGTTGTAACTGATTTGGGTGTTCCAACAATTGTAAGAACATATTACGATGGAGGAGCATTAATTGTGATAACGGATGAACCTGCACAATGTGTTTATGGAACTTCTACTTGCAATTATCTCTTTGATGATGGAGTGGATCTGCAAAGTAGCGATGACATTACACATTCTGTAACTTGGAGTACAAATAATAATCTTTATATTAAGTGCCAAGATGATTATGGAATTTCGCCTTCGGGTTGTAGTATAATTGTCAGACCGTTTGAATTTTTTTAATAAGATTTATAAGTTATAATCTCCATTTCTAATAATGAATAAAAGAGGTACTTGCGCCTTAACACCGCAAATTAGAAAAAAGATTTGTCCGACGTCAAAACGTGCGCAAATGAAGTTATCTTTCGGAATGATTTTTTCTATTTTTCTTATAATTATTTTTCTTGCGATTGCGATTTATTTTATAATTAAATTTCTTAATTTGCAAGAATCAATTCAAATTGAAACTTTCCAAAATAATTTACAGGCAGACATAAATCAAATGTGGCAAAGCCAACAAGGAAGCAGGGAAGTAGAATATAGATTACCAAATAAAATAGATGCTATTTGTTTTATTAGAAACGACGATTATCAAAACCTGATGTTTGAATCTGAAAAACCAATGGATGGAAAAATGATTGACAATATTAATCTTGAATCTATTACCTCGGGAAAAACTCGTTATTGTATTCCAAATATTGATGGGAAGGTAAAAATGACTATTTCAAAAGATTATGGAGAAACTTTGGTTATGATTGCTAAACAAAATTAAATGGATACAAAAAAAGGGGCGTTACAAATATCTTTCGGATGGCTTTTTGCAATTATTGTAGGCATGTTTATAATTTTTCTTGCGATTTATGGAGTTATAAAACTCATGAATACAGAACAAACAACACTTGATGTAAAAACAGGGAAACAAATTGGAGTGCTCTTAAATCCATTAGAAACGAGTTTTGAATCTGCAAAAACATCTTCATTCACCTTGCCCGCAGAATCAAGAATTTACAATGGATGCAACGACGAAGGTAATTTTGGTAAACAATTAATCAGCATTTCTCAAAAGAGCTTTAACAAATGGACAGAAACAAATCTTAATGCCAGTTTTACTAATAAATATATTTTCTCAAAAAGAATTGTTGAAGGAAAGAAATTCTATATTTTTTCAAAACCATTTGACTTCCCTTTCAAAGTTTCTGATTTAATTTATATGACCTCTTCAGAAGAGGTTTATTGTTTTCCCGATGCTTGGGGGGATATTGAAGAAGAGCTTTCTAATCTTAATCAAGAAAATCTTTTGTTAGAAAATTGCACAGAAGAAATGATTTATGTTTGCTTTGGAGGAAATTGTGATATTAATGTGAATTACCAAGATGGAACTGTAGAAAAAGATGGAGAGATAATGTATTTTTCATCTGATGCTTTAATGTATGCTGCTATTTTTAGTGATGTGGCTGTTTATGAATGTCAATTAAAACGTTTAATGAAACGGGTGGGAGAACTTTCTCTTCTTTATGGAGATAAATCTATTTTGATTGGAAATGCTGGGTGTGATTTGGAAATAAAGACGGATTTAGCAGAATTAATTGTGCTTGCGGGAAATCTTGATGAATCACAAGACATCCTTGGATTAACTACAAATGTAGAAAATCTTAATGAAAAAAATGATGCAGGAGGAGATTGTAAATTATGGTAAAAAGACTTCCAAAAATAGGGCAAATGAAAATTCAACAAATGGCATTTATGCTGATAGCGGTTGTTCTATTTTTTGCACTTGTAGGACTTTTTGTAATTGTAATCCGGTTTTCTGGATTAAAACAATCTTCAGTTATACTCGAAGAAGAAAATGCTATGCTTCTTGTAACAAAACTCGCTAATTCTCCTGAATTTGCCTGTGGCTCTTCTTTTGGAGACAGTAAACTAAGTTGTATTGACGCAGATAAAGTTATGATGTTAAGAGAACATATCTCAGATTATTCTGGTTTTTGGGGGATTGCAGAAATAGAAATACGAAAAATTTCATCAGATTCTAAAGAATGTAATTTGGAAAATTATCCAAATTGTGGGATTATCCAAGTTTATTCAAAAAATGTAAACAAATTACCTGCTTCATCTAATTTTGTTGCTTTGTGTTGGAAAGAAGGCTCAGATAGAGGAATTAACGAAAGATGCGAAGTTGCAAGGTTGATGGTGAGTTCAGAGGATAAAACATGACTAAATTAAAAAAAGGACAGGAAGAAATTGTGGGGTTCGCGTTAATAATTATTTTGGTATCTATCATTTTGCTTGTTTTTCTCAGCATTTCCCTAAGAAGCTCTTCTGCTATGGAAATTCAAAGTTATGAGGCAGAAGGATTCATTCAAGCAGTTTTACAGCACACAAGTGAATGTAAAGGTACTTCAGAATATTTATCTGTGCAAAAATTGATATTCAGTGAAAGAGAGGAAACCTGTTCAGACGAAAGAAGTGCTCGTGAAATTCTTAATCTTACATTAATAGAACTTTGTGAGAAAGGGTGGAATGTAGGAGAAAATACACCTATTAAGGGATATGAAATGCGACTTCTATCTGATGGAACCGAATTTCTTAGTGTTCAAAAAGGAAATATAACCCAGAATTATAAAGGAGCAATGCAAGATTTTTCCAAAAGAGGAATAGATTATGGGGTGTATTTCAAGGTATATTATGATTAAATCTTGACATTAATCGTAATTGTATCTACTAAAACCGCCGGTCTATATCTAACTCTGTTCTTTGTTTTTTCAGCTATTAACTCTACAAAGCCGAATCTTTCTAAAAGTTTGACATCATCATTCACAGATTTAAATCCTCTATCTAATTTTTTAGCTAATTCATAAATAGATTGGGGTTTTTGAGTCTTTATTACATGCAAAATTCGTGCTTTTTGGTTGCTTAAAAGCTGTCTTAACGCCAAAATTCCAGAAAAATCATACTCCTCTTTAGAAGAACTTTTTTTAAAAATTGAAAATGCTCCCTTGCTTCTTTTAATTGTTATTTCTCTTACTACCATTCTCGACGGTGATGAATAGGGTTAATTTCTTAATATATATATGTAATATACATAATACATTTACCTATTTTTTTACATCATATATCCTTCTAAAATACCCCATCTTAATAAACCTTTTTATTTTGTTTCCACCCTCAAAGTCTGTTATGATATAATAGTGATAGCAGAAGACTTATAAAGAAAAATTAAATAACAAGAATTTTCTAAAGGACACCCAAAAAATTAGCGACAATCTTTTTAAAGGAAACCGCTTGGATTGATTACACTCATAGAGTGTTCTCATAGGGGTTTAAGTAGGGGCTAATAGTCATCTCAATAAGGTGGTCCCCCTATACTATCGGATTGGGATAGGTTGTCGTCGACAACATATTCGAGAGAGTTGAAAGGAGGTTAAAAAAAAGATATGAAAAATATATTTAAGAAAATTTCTGCTATAGCTGCTAGCGCATTAATGGTTGGTATGACTATGGGCGTTGCTGCTGCTGCAAGTTATCCTGCACCCTTTGTGGATGGAGGAATTGCAAACGTAGCAATTGTTTATGGTACAGGAGCAGGAGTAAATCCCTCAGACCAAACATATGCAGGACTCATTGAAGCAAATCTTGCTTCTTCTGTAACTTCAACAGGCGGAACACCTACTGGAGATAATGTTTTACTTGAAAGGTCAACAGATAAATTTAATCTTTTGAATAACATGAGTTCGTTCTACACTTCATTTGATGAAGGAGAACTATCAGTAATCTTAGCTAAAGGCATATACAGTAATGATGCACACGACGATTTTGATTACACTCAAGAGATTTTGCTTTCTGAAGGACTTCAATTAACACATTTCTTAGACAGCAAGTTTAATGGAGATCAACCAATAGTTGGTTTTGATTTAGCTGATGGGAAGCATATTTTGAATTACACATTAAAGTTTACTCCTGATGATGCAGAAGGAACAGACACTTCTTGGTCAGGAATAACAAATAGTGAAATACCATTATTCAGTAAACCTTATTATGTATTGAGTATGACTAACACAACTGCAACAAACCATAAACTTACTTTACTTAATGCTGCAGCATCTGCAACATTAAATGCTGGAGAAGCTACAACTCTAACTGTTGAAGGGGCTTCATATGATGCCTCTATCTCTTACCTTGATAATACTAATGTTAAATTAGTAATTAATGGTGAGGAAACAGATAGTTTAGCAGCAGGTGAAACTCAGAAACTAACAGATGGAACTTATGTTGGAATTAAGTCATTAGCTTCTCAACAATATGCTGGTGGACAAAGTTATGTTGAATTTAGCATTGGTTCTGGAAAGCTTGTTTTAGAAAACACAAAGGAAGTAGAAATTAACAATGCAAAACTTAGTGACACAGAATATCCTATTATAGGCTCTGATGAAACTGTAAGTTATAAAATAACTTCTTACATCAGTACTTCTGGAAATAACATAGATAGTATTGTTTTAGACTGGGAATTAGACGATGCAACTTGGATTGCTCCTGGAACAGACATAACTCTACCGGGTTTTGAAACTGTTAAATTAAGTATGACTGAATTCGTTACTGAAACCCCAGAAGTAACAACTTTTGAAGGAGATAGTAGCAAATTTGAGATTTCTACTACTGTAACAGAAGGAGCTCTTACTTTACCTATTTTCTACTTGAACAGTTCTTCAACTGGAATTGAAGGTCTTGGTAAGGATTCTACTAATTTATTAGTAACAAATAATGTAACTGCTGGAATTGGAGTTGCATTGGGAAGTAGAATAATTCTTAATGAAACAGAAGACAGTTACTTTGTAGTTACTTGGATTAATGGAGATGATTTCGAGACATATGCATACGAATTAGAAAGCGTAGATGAGAATATTAATAACCAAACAGTATTACATAGCATGGTTACTGGTGGAAGTGATATAACTCTTGACGCCGATGGAGATTGGGATAATATGGGAAACGTAAAGTTTACATTAGATTTTGCAAATGAAAAATATCCAACTGATGAATATGTCATTTTGAATATTAGTGCTGCAACTGTTGGAAGTGTTTATACAAATAAAATCGTAACTTCTGAAGGTCTAACGATGATGCTACCTTTTGAGACGAATAGTACGGCACATACAACCGCAAATGGGTATATTAATGCCACAGAAGACCAGCCAATAACTTGGACTATGAATGTTACTGAGGAAGATGCAACCGAAGCAATTGAGAAAGGAAACTCCTTCTCAATTAAATTTGATATTTCTGGTACAGATGGTCTTGAAGCAGGTAGTGTTTTGGAAGGATTAACATCTTCAACTATGTATGAAACTGAGGATGGGTCTAAGATTTATGAAGGATACATGCCTAGTGATCTTGCAACAAATGTAATCCATAGCAAACCTACAAGTGGTCTTAATGACTTGACAATAAACTATTTCGGTTCTGAAGCTTATGCACTAGTCTACTTAACAGAAGCTGCTTCCACAATGGAAGGTAGCTCAGGTTCTCTAGGAAATGTTGTAGTAAAAGATACTGAAGTTAGCTCTGTAAGTTCAAAGAACTTAATTGTAGTTGGTGGAAGTTGTATTAATTCAGCTGCTGCTTTCTTAGTTGGCTCTGCTGCATGTGAAAGTGATTTCACAGACGCAACTGGAATCGGTTCAGGACAATTCTTGATCCAAAGTTTCGGTGATGCTTATTCAACTGGAAAAGTTGCATTGTTAGTTGCAGGTTATACTGCTGCAGATACAATAAATGCAGTTACTTACCTAAAGACTAAAACAGTGGACACAACAGCTGGGAATAAATATACTGGAACTTCTGAAACAGAAGCGACACTTAGTGTAGTCTCATAAACCAATTTTATTTTATTTTTTTCTTTTTCTTTTTTTTTAAGAATTGGCGAGAGCC
Source organism: Candidatus Woesearchaeota archaeon (assembly GCA_964444095.1). GTDB lineage: Archaea > Nanobdellota > Nanobdellia > Pacearchaeales > GW2011-AR1 > JAGLWP01. The sequence goes on from CAYUEW010000004.1 coordinate 29,567, forward strand.
CTAGAAAAAGTTTTTATAGGATGAAAAAAATATATTAAGATGAGACATATAAATTCTAAAAGAAAAGGGGCAAAAAAACAAAAGAGAAACCAAATAATTGCAAGTATTTTTTTGGCTTCAATCTTATTTGCAAGCATATTCGGATATGCCTTTGGAGGACAATCTTCTGAAGAAAATGAGATTACCTATGAAGGATATGATTTTACTGAAAAAAATGGTTATTGGTTTGTGGACATTTCTAATTTTGAATTTTCTTTTAGATATAATCCGAACGAGATAGAAGAAATTAATGCTGATTTAAATTTCTTGAACAGCTATTATGAAAAACCGCTTTACATTTCTTCAGAGGATATAGAATCTGAAAGTGAAATTTACCGTAATCTATTAGATCAAAATTCAATCATTCAACGGATGCAACTAGCTTGCTTAGAAGGGGAAGAATGTGAGAACGAAGAATTACCCATAAAAACTTGCGAAAGCAATTTCATTATAATCCAAGAAGCAGAGGCTATTTCTATCACACAAGAAGATGGTTGTGTGTTTATACAAGGACCGGTAGAAGAATTAACAAAGATTACTGACAGCTTTCTTCTTAAGATAATTGGAGTACAATAAAACTTATAAATTCAAAACGAGATTAAAATAAATGGAAGAAGAGATAAAAAGAGATGAACATGGAGAAGATAAAGAAGATAAAGCCATTACAGAAAAAGAAAATAAACAACTAAGAAATGTATTCATTATGATTGGAGTTTTAGTTTTTTTCTTCGTAGCAACAATCTTCATTATGAATGCTATAGGACATTTTGACTATCAGGGAGTAGGATTTGATATGGATAGGAAAACAATTTCTGGGAAAACAATTTACAGAACATCTGTACCAGTAAATTCTGAACATAAAATAACTGAAGGTGAAAGTGTTGCAGATTATAATTTTTATCTTAGAATAGACCCTAGAACCTTAAAAAATATTCCTTTAGAAGGAGAGCTTGTCTTAATGCCAAACACTGTAATAAATTTTACTGGAGATTTTAATTGTAATGGAGATGGGATCATCGCTATTGCTAATTTAATTAATGTCTTAGATGTTTTAGGAGTTAAAACAATAAAAGATGAGACTGCTGGGTGCGATTCAGAAGGAGCATATACATTCTTACAAATACAACCGGGAGAAGAATCAAGTATTGAACAATTTGGTCCTTCGTGTTATAACTTAAACATAAATGATTGTGAAATTCTTGAGGTTACAGAAAAATATATTGTAGAGTTACTTTCTGAAATAACTGAAAACAGATTGCAATAAAAATGAATCTCAAAATTCTTTGGGCAATTATTCTTACCCTTATGCCCATCACAGAATTAAGGGCTGGCTTGCCAGTTGCTATTATTTATTCAATAGAACAAAGCATTCCTATCTGGTTAATTTTTTCTTTTATTGTTCTATTAAATATTCTCCTAATCTTTTTTATTTTTTATTTTTTAGATCATCTTCATCATATTTTTCTGAAATGGAAAGTTTATAAAAAATTATTTGAAAAATACGTCGAGAAATTTCAAAAAAAGGTTGATAAATTTGAAAACAAATACGAAACGCTTGGCTTTTTAGCGTTAGTTTTATTTGTGGCAGTACCCTTACCCGGAACCGGTGCTTGGACTGGTTGTTTATTATCTTGGCTTGTTGGGTTGAATAGAAAAAGAAGTGTTCTCGCAATATCAATTGGAGTAATTATCGCGGGATTATTTATTCTTTTTGGAACGCTTGGATTTCTTAATTTTCTTTAATAATCCGGTATTTCTTAAATCCGAATAAAAAGGAATTTCTTGAATCTTAAATATTTTTACTCCCACAAACCAAATTCCGATTACAAACACAGTACTTCCAAGATACCAAAATAATTCATGAGTAATATCAAACAAAGAAGTTCCTGAAACAAATAGGAAACTTAATAAAAAAATTCTGAGAATATTAATTAAAAGCAAACTTGAAAAAGAAAATACGAGCATCTTTAATCTTTTCTTTATCTCCATCGGCATAGCAAGATTAAGAATTAAGAGAAGATAGTATGCAGAACCAGCAATACAAGCTCCGATGATTTCTATGGGAAATGTTTTTTCTAAAATTATGAGACTATTAACTAATGTTGCGTCAAAAAATAATCCTAAAAAGAAGAAAACAGGATAAATTGTCAAGGGTGAAAAAATTAAGTAAAAGAGCCACAGATTTGGAATTCCAATGAATATCAAAATAAGATATCTTATTAAAATTCCGTAAAATTTTCTTGACCCCAATTCCATGAGAAGCCAAGTGGAAATGTATTTAAATAATTTAATGTTTGTAAAAAGATGAAAAGAAAAAACTGGTTGAAGTTTGGTATCCTTAGCTTACTAGCAATCATTATTAGTTTCTATTTTGATTCTGTGCTCGTTTATGGGATTTCTTTATTGAGAAATAAAATTCTAACTGATTTCTTTCTTGGATTAACCTTTATCAGCTCTTCTGTAATTATTTTCTTTTTTCTAACAAGTTTATTTTTGTGGAAAGAACATAAACGAAAATGGATTCTTCCCTTGTGGTTTACTCTCGGTCTTTCTGCAATTGTCAGTTTTGTTTTGAAGTTTATTATCCAACGCCCAAGACCTTTTCAATTGGGTTTGGTTTCTATCTTACCAGTATTAGAAGAAGCTAGTCAGTCTGTATGGAACTTTGCATTTCCTTCTTTTCATGCAATGCTTGTATTCTGCTCTATCCCCATTTTATCAAAACAATTTCCTAAATTCAAATATGTTTGGATTACTTTTGCATCATTAGTTGCATTCTCAAGGGTCTATTTTGGATTACACTTTGTGAGCGATATTATTTGTGGGGGGATAATCGGTTATCTTTTAGGGGTAATTGTGATTAAATTAGAGAAAGAACATAAGATTGGAGAAAAAGTTTATAATAAACTTTTCAAGAAAAACTAATTCTTTAAATTAAAAGGCAATTCTTCAAAAATAGGAAGCTGTTTTTTATCCAAATACTTCTCATTCCAAATGTCTCTAAATGTTTCGTAAATTAATTTTTGTTCTTCAGGAGATCTTTCTTTTCCTCTCAAAGCATACAAGAGGATACTTTCTCCAGATTGTTCATCATTAATCTTCTCAGCTAAACCCATAAAATACGGAGAACCTGCACCCTTTAATCCATCTCCCATTATATAATTTTGACAAAGGATTTCTGTCCTCTTTTCTAAGAGTTGTTTTTTGGAAAAACCACTGTTGGGAAGATTTAGAAGATCATCATAATATCTGTATTCTAATTCTAATTTCTTAACTACTTCTCTTATTTCACCTGTTGATTTTCCACTCATTTTCTTAAATTAATTACTTCTTAGAAATCTTTAATGCTACTAATATGATTATGAACACTAAAACTAAATTTACTGCACCGATTGTCCAAATTGGCCAGTTTGATTCTGAAATTGCTCCACCTGTTATACCACTAAACCCACTAAAACCGCCTTTCTCTATCATAACTGAAACTGGTTGCGATAATACTTTTGTTCCTTCTGTTACTACCACATTAAAATTTTGGTCTCCTAAAACTCCTGAATTTACATCTAAAGTTATTACGACATCTTCTGATTCTCCAGCATCCAAAGTAACACTCTCTGGAGCAACACTTACCAAAGACGCCCAACTTACATCTGCAAAGCTTACATCAAAAGTGCCTGTGTTTGAACCTGTGTTTAGCACTGTCACACTTACTACTAATTCTCTTCCAGATTTTGCTTCTGAAATTAAATCTGCAGAAATAGAAACTTTTGGTTCGCTCTTACAATTTCCTTCTACCTTTAAATAAACTAAAAATTCTGCTTTGTCTTCATCAAAATCATTTTCAAATTTATCTCCGTATTCATCAAAAACCATAATTACAAATAAGTATGACTCTTCTTCTGCATCTTCTGGAATTTCTAAAAGAACACTTAATTTTTCATCTTCAAATGAATCTATATCCCCAATTTCTACTCTCTCGGTGATTCCTAATTCTTCACTTTGAACGACCACTACAACCTCTTCTTGGTCTTCATCACCAATATTCCAAATGTCTGCTGTTAATTCTACAACAGTTCCGCATTCAGTTGTTTCTAAATATTCTATATCTCCTGCGATTACAAA
>CAYUEW010000005.1:0-32056 GCA_964444095.1 Candidatus Woesearchaeota archaeon
TCCTTTTTCTTTTAAGTAAGACGGAAACCAAAATTTAACTTTTTGATACATATTTTCTATTTCTTCATCTGTGGTGTAAGGAAATTGATGCAAGATTCCATGATTTGGGGGGTAAAGTCCGGTAAAAATAGAATTTAATGCGGGGGCAGTTGAATTAGATGTAGAAAAATATTTTATAAACAAGAGATTTTCTTTAGCAATCTTTTTCAGATTTTTATCTGTCTCTTTTTCATATCCAAACATACTCAAATTTTTTGGTCTAAGCGCATCTATAACAATAAAAATAATATTTGGTTTTTCATTAGACATTATTATAATCCCTCACTGTATTTTCAATAATCTCTTTCCATTTATATCTTTCTGCGGATCTCCTTATGTCCTTCTTTTTCCAAGTTAATATTTCTTTAACAGCTTTAACAATATCTTCGGAATTTTTCTGCCTTATTACAATTCCTTCTTTCCCTGTTTTTACCATCAAAGGCATTCCCCCAGTATCTGTTGTAATTATTGGTAGATTACGCGCCATAGCTTCCATGACTGAAACAGAAGCACCTTCTTTAGAAGAAGGAAGAATAAAAGCATCTGCTGCACTGAGATAAGGAAGTTTCTCTTTGTGAAAAACAGAACCAAGAAATTCTACATTGGTTAAACCTTTTGATTTTGCATACTCTTTATATTCTTGTTCTAAATCTCCCCAACCAATAATCTTCAAGTTTATATCTCTCAAATTTTCCATTGCATCAATTAGGTAAGTGATGCCTTTAACAGGGATTAACCGCCCCAGGAAAAGAATTATTTTTTTATTCACTGGTAATTTTAATTTTTTTCTAGCACCAGCTTTATTCCCTTTGTTGTAATAATAATCCTCGATACCCATCGTCTGAAATTTTATTTTTGAATTCGGAGCCCTTTTCTTTAGATATTTTATCTCTTCTTTACTTAATGCATAAAAATAATTAAAATTTTTTAGAACTTTGTTTTCCCAAAGTTGTGCCAAAAAGAATGGAAGAAAAAATTTTCGATATGATTTATTTTCTTTTAAATGTTTTGAGGGCCAGCTACCTCCATGATGTTGGCCGATAAGATTCTCATCTTTAAAGAGGGTAGCGATGGTTAAACCATGTAAATTATGATATTCATGTAAATGAAAAATTAATTTATAATCTTCTTGCTTTGCTTTTTGAATTTCTTTTTTCATCTCTTTTAACATCGGAATAGAAAAATCTAAACCATATTTTGGAGAGAAGGTAGTTGGAAATTGGCGATAGAGAATTTTTGTTTGAATGAACTGTTTGGGAATTTTGTATATTTTCTCTGGGGTCCAGCATTCTACATTAATTTCTGGATGAAATTTTTTAATTTGTTGAGCAGTCAAAGAATACCAATCATCGAGAATCATGTCCTTTAATGGTTTTTGCCCTTTCATATAAACAGATACAGATGCGTGGGACACAAAAATGACTTTAATTTCCATTTCATTAACTAAATTTAGAATGTCCTTTTCGAAATTTAAATTGATAACTAAATTTTTTAATCCTTTCCATTAAAACTTTTTCTAATCCGGGAGAAATTTTATATAAAAATTCAGAAAATTTACTAAGAATAAGGGTGCTTTTGTAAACAAAAAAAGTTGTAAATTGATTTTTAAATCTTCTTTTAGAAAAAATAAAGAGATTCCAATCGCCCATTATTCGGTAAAGCTTATCTAACTCCTTGAAAACTTTTTTGTTTAAATGAAAAAAATCATTATGGAGGTGGTCCCAGAAGACATGGTAATAAGTCATAAAAAAAGGACGATAATCATCTTTAAACAATGGTTTTTTATTAATCCACCAATTTTCAAAGCCATACTCTTTTGCATATTTATCATACATAATCGTTCCTGGTTGGGGTTGAAGTATGCCCCCATAAAATCCTTGAGTAATATTCTGTTTTATTTGATTTATGTATCTTTGCATATCTTTCATATCTTGTACGGTTTCCCAAGGAAATCCACAAAGAATGTTAGCCCCCACCCTCACATTAGCTTCTTTGCCCCATCGGAGAATATCATTAATTCTCTGAAGATATAATGCAGGAGTGGTTATGCCATTTGCTCCAATTATCTTCTTCATCCCCAAGAGAGTTTTAGGAACAGCATTTTCAATTCCAAGAATTATTAATTCACATCCAGCCTCTTTCATTTTTTTCACCATTTCTTCATCGAGAAAATCTACACGAGTACTACAAGACCACCCAATATTGGTTTTATTTTTTATCAGTAAATCACAGAGTTCAAATAATCTATATTTGTTAATTGTAAATGCATCGTCAATAAAACTAATAAAATTTATCCCATAGTCTTTCTTCAACTGTAAAATTTCTTCGAATACATTTTGAGCAGAGACAACTCTAAAAGTTTTTTCAAATAAAGAAAAACAATATGTGCATTGGCCTGGGCATCCTCTCGTAGAAAGGATTTGACCAAAATTGTTTACTTCATTTTTTATTTTCACATAATCTGCCTTTCTATTAATTTTTTTATCTGGAAAAGGAATTTTATTAAGGTCAGAAATAATCCTAGCTCTGTCATTGATAATAGCTTTGTCCTTTATTTTATAAGCAATGCCTTTAATTTTTTTCCAACTCTTTTTTGAATTTAATACACTTAAGAATTCATTGAATGAAATTTCTGATTCTCCAATGAAAGAGATTTCTGCTCCTTGTTCCAAAACTTCTGTAGGACATGCAGTTGCATGAGGTCCTCCTGCAATAAGCAATTTACAATATGGTCTGATAGTTTCCATTAATTGATAAGAATATCTTGCAGCATTAGTAAAAATATGCACCCCCACAATCTCTGGTTTCTCTTTTTTTATCAAATCTACAATATTTTGGTTTGTTTTAGTATTGTACTGAGCATTTAGATTTTCAACTAGGACCTCGTAACCATTATCTTCAGCTATTCGCCCCAAATAACTAAATGCCATCGGGGGAGAAGGATCATCCATCCCTGTCCGGGCTTTTAAGAAAAGGATTTTTTTCTTCATCAGCCTCCAAGAAGCAGGGGATTTATAAATTTAATTAAGCTTTAATATAAAATAGGATAGTTTAGAAATTGGACTAAAACTCCTCAATAATCTTTAAAAACTCTTTTAATTCTTTTAGTTTATGCCAACTATGTCTTTCAGTCATAAGATGAAATTGTTTTCTAATTTTATTTTAGATAAGAGATTCAGAGAAATTTTCAATATGGTCTGGGTATATCCTCTTTGGTGGAATCATAAATTGAGTGCATTCCTTTTAAATAAATTTCTTCCAAAATTTGGTATAGATTTGTTTCCTCCTTTTTTAGAGATAGAACCAACCACAATCTGTAACTTTAGATGTCAAATTTGTGAGCATACTTACTGGAAAGAACCCTCTAAGAATATGAGCTTCAATCAATTTAAAAAAATCTTTGATGATTTTGGGAGACCCAAATGGTTAGGATTAACTGGAATCGGTTCTTCATATCTAAATCCAGAGTATCATAAAATGATGGCATACGCTAAATCTCGCGGGACAATTATAGAGGTCTTTGATCATTTTGCACATTTCAAAAATGATGAACAGATTAAGGAATTAATTGAAATTGGCCCAGATTTCCAATTTATTAGCATTTATGGAGCAACAAAAAAAACTTCAGAATTTATTTCTAAAGGTTCTGATTTTGATAGAACGATAAAAAATTTGAGAACATTTGTTAGATTAAAAAAACAAATGAAAAAAAGATTCCCTATACTTAATTTTCATTTTATTGTTACTAAACAATCTAAAGATGAACTCTTCCAATTCGTTGATTTGGTTGCTGGGTTAAATACAGAGATTGGAGAGATTTTAATAACGCCCCTCTTACATGGATTTAGCCATGCGAAAAATTTCCAAGTAAAAATCGATGAGGAATATCGTTTGAAGGTAATAAACTATGCGCATAAAAAAGGAATTTCTATAACTTTTAATCAATGTTCCAAATCTCAAAAACCAGACATAGATTTTTGTAAAGAATATATCATGCCTTTTATTTTTGTCAATGGAGATGTTACTCCTTGTTGCGCTCAGAATGAAGGGAATTTGAGAGAATGGCAGCATAGTAAAAATTTGGGAAATGCATTAGAGAAACCATTCAGAGAAATTTGGTATTCTCCAAAGTACAAAAAAATGAGAGAATTAATAAGAAAGAAAAAATGTCCCCCAGAATGTGCTAATTGTCCATTATATGAAAAATAAAATGAAAACAGATTATTTATATGCATTAGAAAACCTTTTTCCCACAAAAAAACTTAGTAGGGTTATACTTTGTTTAACCAATCTTTGCAATTCTCGGTGTAAAACTTGTTCAATCTGGAAAAATAAAAAAAGAGAAGAGATTGATTTTGAAATTTTAGAAAAATTTGCCAATACACCTCTTTTCAAAAAAATTCGTTTTCTTACGTTAACAGGGGGCGAACCTTTCTTGAGAAAAGACATCGATAGGGTTGTTAATATGTTCAAAAAGAAAAACCCACGAGTGCACATAATAATTATTTCAAACGCATTGACGCCTCAGTTAATTTATGAAAAAGTGAAGAATATGCCGAAAGATATTTTGATTACTCTTTCATTTAATGGAAAAGAAGCAACACATGACGAGACACGAGGAGTGAAAGGAAATTATAAAAAATTAATGGAAACAATAAAACTTTTGAAGTCCTTGGGTCAAAATATGAATCTCATTTTTACTACAACAAAAGAAAATTATGATCAATTATCTTGGGCATGGAAATTTGCTAAGGCTCGAGACCTCAACATTCTCTTTAATCCTGAAATGGATTATGGGAGATTAAATCACGAAGAGGGGAGAGGATTAACTGGAATTCAGAAAAAAACAGTGCTGAAGCAATTAAGACAGATATATTCTGAAAGAAACAGGGGATTTTTTGATTATACTTATTATCTTTTTTTCAAAAGATTTTATGGAAATAAAACAGTCACAAATAAATGCTACGCAGGAACAAATTCAATTTACATCGATTTTGATGGGGATGTTTATCCTTGTGAAAATTTAGCAGGGAAAATAAAACCTTTTGGAAATATTAAAGAAAAATTCATTCTTCCCAAGAATTATATAAAAAAAATTCAAGATATGAAATGCTACAAAGATTGTTATCTTCAATGTGAGATGGTTAGGAATTTGCGAAAACAACCTTTGAAGACCTTAAGAAAGACATAATTAGAAAGACAATAATCTTTAAAAAGAATAAAAAAAAGTATTTTTTATGAAGTATTTACATAAAAAAGAATTTACAAGGGAAACTATGGAGGAATTGTGTGATTGTGTTTCTCCTTGTTTTAGACTTGAATTATTACAAGATTCTTATGATAAGAGAATAGCAGAAAATCAAATGTTACAAGAGTATATTGAGAAGGGGTTTGAGATGCCAGGAGGAACATTAAAATTAGGAATAGATTGGGTAGGTTATAATAAAGAAGATGTTTTGTTAAAGGAAACAGGGGTGTTTTTTCCAGGAAAAGGAATAATAAAAGCCGTTGGAGAAGGTCATGCGTACCAAAATGCAATCGGTCCCTGTATAGGGGTTTTTTCTCATTTATATGATCCTAAATTAGACACGTATGCAATGATTATACGAGGAGTGAAAGGTTCTGTTAAAGGCACAACTCAAGAAGCAGCAAGACAAATTCAGATTCCTGCTGGATTTGGTGAATACGGAATTTTGCCCGCAGAGACAGCTCGTCATGAAATAGCCGAGGAAATTTATGGAGCCAAAACTTCCGAAGAAATTAAGAAATGTTTAGAAGAAAAAAAGATTTCATTGGTTCTTCCGAAGGGAATTGTGCTTGATGCTACTCCATTTATGAAAGGAGCAATTCCTCAATTACTATTGAGTTATATTATAACTGGAGATTTGAGTGAATTAAATCAAAACACAATACGAGACATAAAAGATTTAGAAGAATTTGAACAAATATCTAGTGTACAAGTAGAAGCACAACCTTTTTTAGTCAAACAAAAGAATTTGGGAGATTTAGTTAAATCCCTCCAAACTCAAAATAGATTTTTTGGTCCTGTTGCGCAAACAATTTCTTCTTTCTCTAACTGGTATGCCCAAAACCATTAATTATTTTTTATATTTCTTCCAAGCAGCAGTATAATAAGTTAACATCTTTTCTGAAAAAGCTTTCCAACTAAGATTATCTTTGATAAAGAAAGCTCCTTTTTTAGCTTGTTCATTATATGCTTTTTTATCTTTGAAAATTTTTAAGAGAGCTTCCACATAATCTTTTGTTACAATTCCCAATTCATTTTTTTCTACTAATGAAGCGATCTCTATTTCTTTGGATACGATGATTGGAGTCTCTGCGCATAATGCTTCTAATGGAGCCAAGATGCCACCTTGTTTTTTTATTGGAAACAAACCAACGTCTGCAACCTTGTAAATGTCTCTTAATTCTTCTCTTGTTTTTAGATAACCTGCAAAGAGAACATGCTTTTCCAATTTTTTTTCTTTAACATATTCTTTTAGTTTTTGTTTATATGTTTCGTCTTCTCTTCCTGTTAAAAGGAGTAAGATATTCGGAATTTTATCTTTAAGTTTTTCAATTGCTTTTATACTTTCCAACTGATTTTTGACATCACAAAGAATTCCAGATTGAACAACCACAAATTTTTTGTTCAGATTAAATTGCTTAATAGCTTTTGCTTCATCTCCTTTTGAGAAAAATTCATAATTTATTCCAAAATCAACCAGTTTAGCGCTTTTACCATATCTTTTTTTTGCTCGTAATTGGTTAAGGGTTTCAGCTACTGTAATGAAATCAACGCTCCTCCGGATAATATACCTATCTGCTAGGATTCGTAGTTTGTTTAAAGATTTATAAAAAAAACCCGCATCGGGTTTGCTCCACAAATTAGGTGGTTGATTCATAAACCAAACAGCAGCTTTTTTTCTAGGCCATAAAGTCCAAGTTACAGGAAAATCATGAAAATTAATTACATCGTAATTTTTTTCTATTTCCTTTAGTTTTTTTCTAAAAATTTTTATTGCTTGTAAAATGTCTGGAATGTTGCTATATCCGGGGGGGTTTAGTTCAATTTCGTTTTTTGGAACAATTATTTCGGTGTTTAACAAATCTTTTTCAACTTCTTTTGAACTAGAAAGGGCAAGAATATCGTTTTTAACGCCCATTTTTGTAAGTTCATTTGCTAGGTTAACTATTAACAATTCTCCCCCCCCATAATATTTCATTTGATTATGAATTATCAGGACTCTTGGGCGGGTCTTTTTTATCATGCTTTTAGCCATCTCTAAATCTTCAAGGGTGTTAACATTAGTATAAGCATCTGCAATTTTGTGTATTTTTACTTTTTTCCCATCATCAATTGCACATTGAATTAAATCTACCATTTCTTTTTGGTTCCTATACATATTGATTGGTGTTTTATTAATATAATCTAAAATTTCATTGCGGAAAATACAGTAGCCAGTTCCTTTGATTTTATTAAGGGGAATTCTTGGTTTTTCTATTAGGCGAAAAATTCTTCCAGTTTTATTTACTATAGCAGAATAAGTCTTTTTAATACTCAACTTATCTGATTCATAGACCCCTCCGCAAGCACAAAATAATTCTTCATTTCTGAATTTTTTTAACATTCCTTTTAAATCCACATTTATCATTACTTCGTCTCCCAGCATTAAAATGAAATCACTTTGTCCAAGAATCTCTTTTGCATTATTAATCGCTTCCACAATTCCTCTCCCTTCCTTCTCAATCACGTAACTAATTTTTACACCCCTATATTCTAATCCAATTTTTTCAACAACTTTTTCATATTTATGGCATAAGACTAAAATTATTTCTTTAACTTTTACTTCCACAGCCCGATCTAAATTATATTCAAGTAAGGTTTTATTATATACTTCTAAGAGAGCTTTGTTCTTCTCTTTTGTGAGATCACCCAACCTCAACCCTTTCCCTCCAGCGATTATAACAGCTTTCATATAATCTATTTTTAAGCGAGTTTTAAAAGGATTTATGTATAATTACTATACTACTCCAGTATATACTTTAAAAAAGCAAATGCAGAGACATACTATAACTTAACAATTCTTTTAAATCATAAGAATAGTTTGTTTTAATGATAAGTATCATAATTACTTCTTTTAAAGAACCGCGTTCTATTAAAAAAGCGATTCAAGCAGTTTTAGATAACAATTTTCAAGAAAAGTATGAAGTTCTTATTGTGGCTCCAGATAAAGAAACTTTAGATTCAGCTAGAATTTTTTCTAAAAGAAATAAAAATATAAAATTAATACAGGATTTGGGAAGGGGCAAACCCGCCGCACTAAATTTGGCAGTATCAAAAGCAAAAGGAGACGTATTAATATTAACCGATGGGGATGTATTCATTCATAAAGATTCTTTAAATTCCCTTTTAGGATATTTCAAAGATAAAAAAATTGGGGCAGTTTCAGGAAATCCCCAATCAATCAGCCTTAAGAATACTATGTTAGGATATTGGGCATATGTTTTAACAAACATTGCAAACAAAAGAAGAAAAAAAGCACTTATTTTAAAAAAAAGGTTTTTTTGTAGCGGGTATTTATTTGCTATTCGTAAAAAGCTTTTTCCCTCCCTGTTAGAAGAGCTCTTGTCTGAAGATGGGTTCATTTCAAATAAGGTTTATGCACAAGGATATAAAATCGCCTATGCAGAAAACGCAAAAGTTTATGTTAAATACCCCACAAATTTTAAAGACTGGATACTCCAAAAAAGAAGAAGTGCTGGTGGATACAATCAGATAAAAAAATTAACAAAAGTTGAAATAAGATCTTTTAAGAAAGAATCTAAGGGGGTTTTGGAGATATTTAGGTATGTGGGAAGCATAAAAGAATTTTTTTGGATTCTCCTACTGTGTTTATCTAGAATTTATTTATGGGCTTTAATATACAAAGATATCAATCTTTGTAAAAAGAAACATCAAGAAATTTGGCAGAGGGTAGAAAGTACAAAGTAAGAGATATTAGCATAACAAATAAAAACCGATTTGCCCACGTAAGTATGAAAAAGAGAATTAATTAAAATGAAATGGAAAAAATTTTTACCGATTATTGGGATAGGAATTTTTATTTACATTCTAATAAAAATTAACCTTCTAGAAGTTTTTGAAGAAATACGGCAAGCAAATTTAATGTTACTTTTTTTTGCTATACTTGTTTTATTTGTTTACCTTTTTATACAGACATTTAAGTGGTATATTCTAGCTAGAAAGCAGAAGTTAAGAATACCCTATTTTGAAGCATTCAAAATAAATTTTATTGCAACTTTTTATGGGTTTATCACTCCTTCAAGAATAGGTTCAATTATCAGAGCAGATTACTTAAAGAAATACGGACCATTAGAAAAAGGAGTAAGTAATTATATTATCGATAAGGTAATAGATTTATTTGCACTTTTTTTCTTAGCCATCTTTTTCGGTTATTTATTTAAAGACACATTTCATTTTGCATCTTTTTATTACATTTTAATTTTCTTTAGTGTTTTTGTGATTTTATCTATCTTATTCTATAATAAGAAGACTTCTAAGGCAATTTTGGGAGTTTTTTATAGAAGATTAGTTCCAAAAAAATTGAAAGAAAGAGCAAAATTAGCTTTTGAAGAGGTTTATAGAGATTTACCAAAAAAAAGATTTCTTTTCTTGATTTTTTTAATTAGTCTTTTTTCTTGGATGGTGATATACCTTGTTACATATTTAGTAGGAACCTCTCTTGGGATAAATCTTAAATTTATGTACTTTTTAGCAATCCTTCCTATAGCCACTTTGGTCGCGCAAATCCCAATAACTATCAACGGATTTGGAACACGAGAGGCAATCCTAATAAGTTTATTCTCTTTGTTTGATATAAGCTCAGCAAGAGTTTTTTCTATGGCTATCCTTTCCTTATTCATTTCTGGAGTTTTGCCAGGGGTAATTGGGGGAATTTTAATCTTCAAGAAGAAGCCCAATCCTAAAAAAGAATAAAAACCCCCTTTTTCTTATACAACAATGCAAAATAGGGTAGATGAATTAAAATTAAAGATTCAATTTTGGTTGAAAAATTCAGATAATAAACTTTTTTTTGCCATTTTTATTTTTGCCATTGTAATTAGATTTTATTTTTTTTGGCTTACCAAAACTCAGCCGGTCTGGTGGGATGCTGCAGATTATTTAAGTTTAGCCAAGGTTTTGGGGAAAGGATTAGATTTGGATTATATGTTTAGTCCAAGAAGACCTTTTTTATTAGCTTTGATTTGGGGATTATTTTTTAAGATAGGCTTGGGAGAAATTTCTTTAAGAGTTTTGCAGGTATTCTTTTCTCTTGCAGGAATAGTGGGGATGTATCTTGTTGGAAAATCTTTATTTAATAAAAAAATTGCATTAATAGCTTCATTCTTGCTTGCAATTTTTTGGCAACATTTATTTTTTACATATAGGATGATGACTGAAATTCCCACACTTACTTTCTTTTTATTTGCTCTTTATTTCTTTTGGGAAGGATATATTAAGAAAAAAGAGAAGAAATTAGTTTGGTTCGGAGTTTTTTTAGGATTAGCTCTTCTCACAAGAGCAGCAACTTTAATGATGGGCATTTCCTTTGCAATTTTTATAATTATACATGATAAATTTAAATTTTTAAAAAATAAAGATTTGTGGAAAGCAATTCTTATAATTTTATTATTGCTATCAACCTTTTTAGCATTTATTTATATTAGAGAAGGCTCAAATCCATTACAAAGATTTTTGGGAAGTGGAGAAGGGCGATTTAAGATGGAAGAAGCAATGGGCTGCGAAGGAATGTTAATTTGTATATCTTTCTTTTATGAATATTTTGGTTTGGCATTGCTTTTACCTTTAATACTGGGTTGGGGTATTTTATTTTTGAATTTATTTTTGAATTTAGATTTAGTTTGGAAAGCCAAGAATGAAAAATTGCAGAGGTATTTTTTTCTATTTGTATTATTCCTTATTCCCTTTCTTTTTCATTGTTATTTTTCAAATCATTTTGAACCAAGATATTTATTGTTTGGTTTCCCCTCTCTTTTGCTTATACTTTCTGAAGGCATATTGAAAATTTATAATTGGATTAAGAAATACAAAAAATCTTTAGCAATTTTTGCAGTCTTTTTAATTTTAGCTTTTGGGGGTTATTATCAAATTAATCAGGCAAATGAGATCATTAAATCAAAATCTACAAGTTATTTAGAAGTTAAAGAGGCAGGATTATGGTTAAAAGAGAATACATTGCTAAATGAAACCGTTATGACTCGGTCATATTATCAAAATTATTATTATTCTGAAAGAAAGACTTATGAGATTGTTTTTTCAACAAATGAAACAGTATTTCTAGAGGATTTGAAAGAGAAAAAACCAGATTATTTTATCCTTTCTGTCTTTGAATTTCATGAAGAGTTTTTGTATGAGTTTCCTGAGGCACATCCAGACATAATGACCCCCATAAAGGTTTACAAACAAGGAGAACAACCAGTGTTAATGATATATAAAATCAATAATTCTTATAAAGAAGCAATTGTATAATTGAGAATGAATAAAAAACAAGTGAGTATTGGGGTTTTTGTTTACAATGAAGAAAAAAATATAAATTATGTACTTAATGCTCTTTTGAAACAAAAAGAGGATAAGATCAAGCTAGGGGAGATTATTGTTGTATCTTCTGCCTGTACTGATAATACAGAGAATATTGTTAGAGACTTTACCAAAAAAAATAAGAGGATAAAGTTAATTGTACAGAAAAAAAGAGAGGGAAAAGCTTCAGCAATTAATCTTTTTTTGAAATATGCTAAATCCCCTTTGGTTGTTATTGAAAGTGGGGATACAATTCCCAAACAAGATTGCATTGAAAATCTTTGTAGGCCTTTTTTGGAAGAGGAAAAGATTGGGCTAACTGGAGCGAGAGCGATGCCCACAAATGATAAAAAAACTGTTTTGGGAGGAATCATTCATTATTGGTGGTGGATGCATAACGAACTCCCCCGCTTTGGAGAAATGATTGGATTTAGAAGAGAACTTGTGCCACAGATATCTAATAAGACTGCTGTTGATGAAGCATATATTGAAGCAATTGTTTTAGCAAAAGGATATAAATGTAAACAGGTATCAAATGCCGTTTTAGAAAATCATGGGGCAGAGAGTTTCAAAGATCTAGTTAAACAAAGAAAGAGAATCTATATCGGGCATAAACGGCTCAGCCAAGAGAAAAAATATCTGGTGAAAAGTTTTGATAACAAGAAATTATTAAAATTAACTTTTAAGTACCTTCGGGAAGAAAGATCTTTAAGAACAATTTTTTCTATTTTTGTGGGGATTCTAATTGAAATTTATTCTCGAGTTTTAGGAATTTGGGATTTATATGTTAGAAATATGAATCCTTACGCCTGGGATATTGCAACATCTACCAAGAAAGTAGCGCCATGAAACTTAGTATTTAAAGGGACCTTGGTAAGAATAATTTCATAAGAATGGGAGCGGATTAAAGCAGAAGGGGTTGATTTTGTTTTACTTTAAACAAGTTCTCTTTTTATTTTAGGGAAAACCCTATTAGCGAGATACATGCTTCTTCTATTTTTTAATAAAGGACGTAGAATATATATTTATGAAGAAGAAACCTTAAAAACCCAGCATATGTTTCTAAAAAATGAATAGTTTATCAAAATTAATTAAGTATAAGTTATATTATTTATTCGGTTTTCCAAAAACATTTCCTATGAATTTCACACTCGGGCTTACTTATAGGTGTAATAGCAAATGTAAAACTTGCAACATCTGGAAAAAGAAAAAATCTGATGCAGAACTTTCTTTGCAAGAATTCGAACAGATATTTAAGAAAATTGGAAAAAATAAATTATACTTATTAATTCTTACTGGGGGCGAGACATTTTTGCATAAGGATATTGATAATGTTTGT
The DNA here is from genome assembly GCA_964444095.1 of Candidatus Woesearchaeota archaeon. Taxonomy (GTDB): domain Archaea; phylum Nanobdellota; class Nanobdellia; order Pacearchaeales; family GW2011-AR1; genus JAGLWP01. The sequence continues at coordinate 12,981 of CAYUEW010000005.1, forward strand.
GGATATGCAGAAAAATATTGCGAACCAAGTTCAATTGTTATCCCTACCAATGCCATTCTTGGAGATTATGTTGTTGAGAAAACAAAATTAATTTTAGAAAAATGTAAAAAAACACATGTTACAATCAATCTTTCTTTAGATGGGATTGGAAAAAAGCAAGATGAAATGCGGGGGGTCCCAGGAAATTTTAAGAAGACAATGATGGTGTATGAAGAATTGAAAAAGTTGGAAAAAGCCCACAAAAATTTTGATGTGAGTTTGCATACTGTTATTTCTAAATTTAATTATGATGATTTTGAAGAAATTTTTGCTTATGTGACTCAAAAACTTAAACCAGAAAATTATATTACAGAGATTGCAGAGAACAGACAGGAGTTGGGCAATATGAACGATGATATTACTCTGACTTATGAGGAATACTCTTTAAAGATTAATTTTTTAATTAAAGATTTAGCAAAGAAAAAGAATCTGAATGCTAAACAAGCACTTCGACTAGAATATTATAAGGTGGTGAAAGAAATTTTAAAGAAGAAGACCCAAGTGATCCCTTGTTATGCAGGAATTGCTTCTGCACAAATTGATGCTCTTGGAGAGGTTTGGTTCTGTTGCGTCAGAGCAGAAAGTATAGGGAATATTAGGGATGTGGATTACAATCTGATGGAATTATGGTATAATAAAAAAGCAATGAAACAAAGAAAGAGTATTAAAAATAAAGAATGTTATTGTCCTCTCGCAAGTGCAAGCTATACGAATATAGTGTTGAGTTCCATAAACTCTTTAAAGACAGCGTTCGGATTTATCATGTCGAGGATTAGATGATGGAAAAAAGTGAGGATAAATTAAAGGAAATTGAGGAGTGGATTTGTGACAATACTCAGGAAGAAGGTTTTGGGTCCGTTTATGAAAGAATTTCTCTTGGAAGATTCTTAAATCGAATAAAGAATCAATTTAAATTTAAAACAGTTTTAGAATATGGTGCCCCCTATTCCAAAGGATATGATAATATGGTTTTTCTTAAAAACAAATGTGAAGTTACTATTGCTGACCCAAAAATTGAGAAGATAAAAAAGAATTGGCCTTCTAAAACAAAACCTCTTTTTACAAATATGGATCTGAAAAATACTCAAGATAAAAAATATGATTTAGTCTGGAATTTTGCGTATATTAACACAAACCCGGAAGTAATAGAAAAAATGAAAGAGAAATCAAAAAAATATGTTTTGTTTTTTACTCCAAATATTTGGAATTATGGAACTCCTTTTCATATTGTTTATCATATTATTTCTAGGACAAAATGTACTCATGCAGAAAGAGGACCAATTGAATATAGAAAGATTTCTGGATTAAAGAAATTCGCAAAGAAAAATGGATTAAAAATTATTGAAACAGGGTATGTTGATATGCCTTGGTGGCCAGATACTGCTTTTGGAATAAGAGAATTTAAAGAAAATGTACTTAAGAAAAAACTTCCCCCTCCAGAGAAAAAAGATTCTCAACCCGGAAAACAGGTTTTAGAGAAGGTGAATGCTCATATGTTTGTTGAGAATAGTAAATTAGGACCAATAAGATATTTATTTGCACATCATCAATATATTCTTGCAGAAAAAATTTAAAATGGTTAAAGAAATTCAAGATAAAAAATTAAGCAAACCAAGTTTGGTAAATAAGGAGTTAAGTGAGAAATATCCTCACGATTATTTTGATGATAGAATAAAAAATGCCTTGGAACTTATCTTTTCTCAGAAAGATTGTAAATATCTTGATATTGGTTGTAGTAATGGGCGTGTTGCAATGAAGATTGCAGAAAAGATTTGCACAAAAAATGTTTATGGTCTTGATATAGCAAATATCGAAGATGCAAGGAAAAATGGGGTAAAAGCAGTTTTTCATGATTTAAATGAAGACTTGTCATTACCTTATGAAAATAAAACGTTTGATGTAGTAACATGTTTTGATACCTTAGAACACATTTATAATACAGATCATTTGGTTAGAGAAATAAAAAGAATTCTAAAAGATGATGGTTATGCGGTTGTAATTATCCCCAGGACAGATAGTTTGATTAATATTTTGCTTTTAATTATGGGATACCAAATGATGTCTGGGGGATGTTCTCTTGAGAGAAACTATGGGAACCTTAGTGATAATCGTATTTCTGCTCATATGGCTCATTTTACCAAGAGAGATTTAATCAAGATGTTTGAATACCATGGATTTAAAATTCACAAATATAAAGAAGCAAGCACAATAGGAGCATGGATGGGAGACCAGAAAGCCTTGGGACATAGAGTGAATCCAATTAAAAAGATGGGATTCAAGATATTCGAATTAATTCCTTTCAAAAAAGAAGCAAGCATAATTAAAATAAGAAAAAATGAAATCAAAAGAAGAAAAAAAGATTAAAGTATTAGTAACTGGAGCGAATGGTTTTATCGGATTAAATCTAATAAAAGAACTTGTAAAGAAAAAAAAATACGAGATAAGATGTTTAATAAGGTCGGATAAAAATCTCATAGAACTCCAAGGGCTAGGGGTGGAAGTTATCTATGGAGATACGACAAATAGAGATTCCTTAAAAAATATTTGTAAAGATATAGAAGTAGTATTTCATCTTGCAGCCAAGGGAGATATTGTAAGTGAAAATAAAGACGCCTATAAGGAGATGTTTAAGATAAATGTGGTTGGAACAAAAAATCTTTTAATAGAATGTAAAAATGTAAAGAAATTTGTGCATTTTAGTAGTATCGCAGCAGTAGGATTTACTGTGGGGGGAGATTTAGATGAAAGGGTAACATGCAGACCCGAGATTCCTTATGAAAAATCAAAATATGAAAGTGAACAAGTAGTGAAAAAATTCTGTGAAAAAAGTTCTTTAAAATACACAATAATTAGGCCAACAATGGTTTATGGAGAATTTGACTTAAATTCAGAAACATTGCAAATGTGTAAATTATGTCAAAAACATATGTTTCCATTATTCGGTGGGGGGAAAAATTTAATGAATCCCACATATGTGGGGAATGTGGTTCAAGCAGTAATTCATGCCATAGAAACAAGTAAATCTAATAATCAAATATATTTTATATCTGATCAGAGAGCATATACTTTAAAAGAATTAATTGATGAAATTTCTAGAAAATTAAATGTAAAACAGGCGGGTTTTTATTTTCCTTTGTGGATTGCTAAATTAGGAGTAATTATACTTGAACCCATGTTTGATTTATTTAATAAAACCCCCCCAATAACAAAGAGAAGAATGAATGTCTGGAAAATAAAGAGCATATATTCTATAGACAAAGCTAAAAAAGAATTAAATTATAATCCAATAAGTCTGAAAGAAGGGATAAGTCACACAGTTGATTGGTATAAATTAAATCACTTTTTATAATATTTATTAAAATGAAAAAGATTTTTAGTGATTATGGAGACAAAGTTGATTCTATTGTCCAAAAACATATGAATATAATCGTGGAAGAAACAAAAAAGATTGTTCCAGACGTTGTTTCTATCTTGGCTGTTGGGGGTTTAGGAAGAGGAGAAGGGAGTTTTTTATTGGAAAAAAATGGAATCATGCCTTTGAATGATTATGATGTTTATATCATTACTAAAAAAAAGATCCCTTTTGATTTGTTAAAGAAAGTTTCTGAAAATTCCTCAAAACGAATTTATCAAAAATATAACTTTTCATTTGAAAAAAGTAGTTCTTTGATGGAATTTTATACTGATTTAAGAAATATGACATTAAGAGAATTAAGTAAAGTTGAACCCATGATAAAATATTATGAAATTAGAGAATCCGCAAAGATTATTTATGGGAAGGATGTAAGAAAACAAATGCCAAATTTTTCTTTAGAGGATATTCCCTTATCAGATGGATTGAGATTTTTAATGAATCGGATGTCTTTATTAATAGAGTCTTTCAATGAAAATCCAAATAGTTTTGATATTAAGAAAACTATGTTGTATTATATTGGGAAAAATTATTTGTCTTGTGCAGAAGCCCTGCTTTTGTTAAATAAAAAGTTTGAATGTAGTTATAAAAAAAGAGCTTCTATTTTGAAACAATGTTTCAAAGAGGATTTTCCAGAATTGTCAAAAAAAGTCCCAAAACTTGTAGCAAAAGTAAATCAATATACAAACAATAAATTGAGACCTTCGAAAAAGTTTTTTAATAAAGATCCTTTAAAAGAATGGTTAGAGGCGAAGGAAATAATGTATGAAGTAGCTCAATTTTATATTCACCATGCTTTTGGAATAAATGTAAATAAAGACATTCTTTCAGAAAATATACAAAAATTAAAGAATATTTTTATGAAAGAATATATGGAGATTTATATTAAGAGCAAGTATAGAATAAAAGCTCCAAAGATTATGTTATCTTTTCTTTCAAGATTGGGGAAAATGTATATGAATTTTTTATATTTTAAAAGGGAAAATTTGTTGAATAAAAAATATAATTTCAAAATACTTTTTTCACTGGGAGATATTAATCTTAGAATTTATTCTATTTGTTCGTTAGTTCTTTTTTCATTGGATTCAAATATGAAAATAGATGCTGAAATTTTTAATAAAGCAATAAAAGAGATAAAAAAAATTAAAAAAATTAAAAAAATAAAAGCTTTTAAAGAACTGTCTAAAGAATACTCGGATCTTTTCCGGATATATCAGTTTTTGAAATCATAAAGTGAATTTTTGAAGATGGCCAAAACAATTGTTATCATGCTTGATGCATTCAGAAAAGATTATTTTAGCGAAGAGAATACGCCTTTTATGTTTGGTTTAACAAAAAAATATGGATTGGGGAGATTACAAGAACCATTTGGTTTTAAAACTGCTGTTGGTTTTTTTACTGGATTGAAACCAAAAAGTCTTAACCAATTTACTTATTATGGATATAATGGGAAGGTAAACAAATTTCCATTCAATCTTTTATTAAAATTTTTACCTGGAAAATTAAAATTCTATTTTATTAATTTATTCAATTTTATGATTGGAAATGAAATGTTTCTCCCCCCAATTAGTATAAATTATTTTAAATATTTCGATACAATTCAAAAAAAACATTTTTATAAAAAGAGGTCTGTTCCTGCAGAAACAATCTTTGATATTTTTAGAAGAAAAAAAGTAAAATATTTATTTTATGATTTTCCTTTAATTATAAAAAATGATAAATCCGGACTACATTGCACCCTAAAGAATAATGATGAAACAAGAGTTAAAAAATTCATAAAATTAATGAAGAAAGATTATGGTTTTTACTATTTACATTTATCAGATATTGATGCGGTAGGCCATCATCTCGGGACAAATTCAAAAGAAATATCGAAATCGTTAAAAAAAGAAGATAATTTGGTAAAAAAAATTTTATCTAGTTTTGATTTAGAAAAAGATAATGTTCTTCTGTGGTCTGATCATGGAATGGTGGAGGTAAAGAATAAATTCGATTTAAAATCTAATCTTCCTAAATTCGGAGAGGGTTATATCTATTTTTTAGATTCTACTATGGCGAGATTTTGGTTTTTTGATGAGAAAAAGAAAAAAGAAGTTTTATCTATTTTGAAAAAGGAAAAAAGAGGAAGAATTTTATCTGATAAAGAGAAAAAAAGATTGGGAATAGATTTTAAGAATAATTTTTATGGTGATGAAATTTTTTTACTAAATTCTGGGAATATAATTTCTCCTTGTTTTTTTCATAAAGAAGATTTAAAAGGAATGCACGGATATGATTTGGCAGATAAAAATGAGCTTGCTATTTTTATTACAAATAGATTTTTTAAGAAGAATGCAAAAACAGAAGATTTATTTGAAGCAACTGTTAATATGGTGGGATTGAAAACAACTAAAGATAAAAAATAAATTTATGCAGGATAAGGTTTAATAGATTTTCCAATCTTTTGGAATTTTCCTATAAAATCGAATAATAAATTTAAATGGTGAATGAGATAATCTTAATCTTATTGAAGAAGCAAACATTCTCATGGGTGTTTTTATTAAATTTATTTTAGACCCTTTTTCATCATGCCAAACTGTGGGGATAGACTTTATTTTTGCATTATACTCTTTTCTCAAACAATACAGGAGCGCTATATCAAATCCCCAACTATTGGTAATTAATTTTTTATAAATTTGTTCTATTGCATCTCTTGTAAATAACTTAGCTCCGCATTGGGTATCTTTAAACGGAATGAGAAAGAGTGTCCTTACAAGAATGTTGTATCCTCTACTTACAAATCTTCTAATTAAATTCTGTTTTGGAGTTATAATGCTCTTTTCATGCCATCTGTTCGCGATAATTCCATCATAACCCTTAAGGTTTTTTACTAAATCATAAAATGCGTTTGGAGGCGTAGACATATCCGCATCAACAAAGCCGATTAATTCATTCTTTCTTTTTAATGCATCTTCAAACCCCTTCTTTATTGCAAATCCCTTACCCCCTTCTTTGAAATTAAGGTGCCTTATTTCTTCATATTTTTTTTGAAATTTTTTGGTCACTTCTTCTGTTTTATCTTTTGTGTTGTTTATGACTACCAAAAGTTCAAAATGGTTTATTTCTCCCTTTTTTTTAAGATTTTTAAAGAATTCGCCATAATTTCCTAAGATTTTTCCAATTCTTTTTTCTTCATTGTAAGCAGGAATAATGATCGAAACCATATAATTATTCTTTCTTTGGAATTAAAAGATTAATTATTCTACAAGATATATATCCTAAAGTTTCTTTATAAGAATAATATCATCCCCAAGAGGATGATGAATATTTGAAAAGCATTAATAAGATATACGACATCTTTCTCATAAACTTTCTTCTTAAATTTCTTTAAAACAAAAAGGGATAAATGAGTTAAGCTGTAAATCTTTTTATATCTTAATTCTAAACTTCCGTCTTCGTTTGGAACTCCGAAATTGTGAATATTGCTTACCCCTCCCCGGATTTTTAAAATTGTTTCTAAGATATAAGGAATAAAAAAGAAAACAGCAATTGTTTCTATCCCCCCAAGAATTGCAATAACAGCAATTAATGCACCCACCGCATAAGTCATTACATCTCCAGGGAAAGCCTTTGCAGGAGATTTATTGAACAAATAAAAACTGACTAAGGAAGCAACCATACACAATCCAATAATACTTATCCATTTGTTTCCCATAAAAAAGGTTATTCCAGATAAAGCCGCTAAGATAAGGATTCCTTGGCTGGCTTCTAATCCATTGTAACCTGCAAGGAAATTAAATGTTGCAGAAGCTCCTACAATCCCCAAGGGGATGAGGACTAAAGGATAAATAAGTCCTAGTCCGGATTCTAGTAAACTGGATGCCCCTGCGTTTATAACAATTAATGGAATCGAAGCAAAAACTAGAAGGATTAATCTTGATCGTTGAGATAAACCCCCCCTTCTCCATCCAAATAAATCATCCATAAAACCAATAAAAGCAATTATTAAAACAACGCTAATTGATGCAAATATCTCTATTAAATTATCTGTTGATTTAAAATAAAATGTTTTTAATGCAATATAACTTAATATTCCCAAGACAAATCCTAAGAACACAGGAACTCCTCCAGAACCAGCAACATTCTTTGGACTATTCCATTTATTTATATCTTCCCATACAAGCCCAATCTCTTTTGTCTTCCTTATCCAGGCAGGAAGAGAAAAAAGCGTGACGAATAAACTTAACAAGAGGGGGAGTATCAATATTGAAATCATTTAATATTCCTCTGGATTTGCTATCTGTAATTCTGCAGGATAGTCTGTAACTAAATAATCTGGATTAGATTTAATATCTGAAGGATAGGTAATTTCCCAAATCTTAATCGGTCCTTGTAATCCATTATAATAGACAAATTCTCCGATTTCTCCTACCTGATTTTTTAAATCTTGAATGAGGAGATTGCTTTCAACATGTGCTACATTGAAATAATTCGAGTCTTGATTGAATAAGTATAATCTGACTAATTGGGAATTAATTGTTCTTGGGCTAAGATACATTGCTGCTCCAAGATTGTTTAAACTAATTGTTCCATCTGAAACAGAGTTTAACTTGGGAAATAAGAATACCCCTGCATCAAGTCCAGAACCAAAGTCATGTAATTGGCCATTTAGATAAACATATCTTAATGCTTCTGTATATTGCTTTCCGTTATAAACAAAGATGACATTTGCTTGAAGGATTTCTTTCCCTTTCATTTCTAAAATAATTGCTCCAATTCCTGCGTTTTTTCTTGGGAGTAATATCTCTTTACCATCTACTTCTAAAAGGATATCTTCATCAATTATTGTTCCTCCTGTATACACATATGAAGTTGCTTCTGCGCTTTCTTGTGTTTGTGCTTCATCCATAAGGAAAGTAGAAATCCAAGAGTATTGGTCATAATTCTCGTCAGAACCAATGCTAGAAAATGCAGTATATTTTCCAATATCTGTTGAATCAATTAAGAGATGGGTAGCATTATGAGTATAAAGAAATTCTAGGGCAGTTTGTTCACTTGTACCTGTAAGCACGAGTCTTCCCATGAAATGATTCCAATATGCGATAGCATTTCCTCCATCGAGGATTGTTGCTCTTTCTCCAATAGACTGAAGCCAATAACCATAATCCCACCAATGAGCAAAAACTGCTGTTGTCGGAGTGTTTTCTCTTACCCAAGACATAGCGTTTTGCCATTGCCATTGATATGAACCTGGAGCAAAATTTTCTGCTATCGCTAGGTCTTGATTATAATAAACCCAAAAAGTAAAAAGAGAAGCGATTAAAATTAATAACATAACAACTCCAATAAAAAATCTTTTTGTATCTTCTCCTTTTTTAAAATAATTTTTACAACCCATTACTACTAAGAAACCAATAGCAATCGGACTCACAGCACCAAGAACCATAATTAATCTTATCGCACCTCTTGCACCTATAATAGCCATTGTAAAAACAATAAAATAAAGGATGTATGAAAATTCAAATTCCTTAAAGACATGGAGGTCTTCTTTCTTGTGTCGTTGATAATAAAAGTAAACGAAGGTGGCTAAGAAAAAAATCATTCCTCCAAAATAAACCAAAAAGCTTAATCCATTATTTCCATCAAGAATAGCCCCAGAAGAATACTTGCTAAAGATTAAACCCAATAGAAAAAGAATGTAACTAAAAGTTAGAATGCTTTTTTCTTTTTTTGATAGAGAATAAATCATATGATTAAAAAGGAAAACAGAACCAACAAAGAATAGCCAAAAGAATAATGGAATTCCCCATTGAATTGGTCCAAACTCATTTTTCCAATCATTTGCAAAATAAGGTTGTTTATTTTCTGCCACGGTTGCACCAAATCTTCCCACATTCAATGGATGGACTGTTTCACTAATGAAACTTGTAACTTTTTCTGGAATAAAAGATGTTCCAAAAAATATTGTAGATAGAATTGCTAAAAGGATTATTGCAATTAAAAGAGAAATAAATCTTTCTGGAATTTTTCTTTTTATTTTTTCAGGAATTTTAATGAATTTCTTTTTGAAAATTAGGAGATCTATTAAAAGTATAAAAAATGCTAAGAAAACTAATCCCGTCGAAGTGGAAGTTAACAAGCTTTTAATGCTATATCTCAAGGATAAAGGAATCATAAGAAGAGCAAAACTGAGTATCCAAACTCCAAAAGCATAAAACTTTTGGATATCTATCTTCCCAAGTAAGAAGCTGAATATTACTGCTACAGCAATAGTAATAAAAATGTAACCTACACCCCCCCAGATTAAACCCATTCCAGCAGTCATAATTCCTGCTAATATCCCAAATATAATGGCTTTCTTTAATTTCGTGGAGGTAAATGCTTCTAAGAAGAAATAAAATGCCATAAACATAAAAAAGAAAGCTGCAGATTCTTTTTCAGGAATTCCAGCGATTGTTCTTGGTAAGAGGGAGGGGATAATAACAAAAAAAGCTGTGGAGATTAATGCGATTATGTTCTTTATATTTTTATTTTGTTTGTAGAAGATTTTTCTAGCGAAAAGAAAAAATGCAATCGTAGTAAGAGCGAACATAATTACTGGGAAGATTATTGCAGAATAAGTAACTGTTATATTTTTAGAAAAGAAACTTAAAAAATTGTGCAACCAAGCTATCATGTAAGGCAATAGCCTCATTTCTACAGCAGTGTTGATTGGCCTACATTGAGTTCCTGTGCAAATATCTGCGAGAGGAACAGACCGCATTGTATCAAACAAGAAAAGTTTCCCATTTTCTACTATGTATTTTGCCCAACGTAAGAACAAGAAAGGATCTAAATCTGGTCCAAGAGTCCAAGTACCGGTTGTTATATCTTTTAATTTTGGGATATTTCGTGTTCTTATATAAACCCCAATAAAAACAATAAATGAGAGAACTAAATAATAAATCCAATCTCTTTTCTTTTTTAAGAATCCAAGAACCTTTTCTTTTCTTTCTGTGAGTTCATCTCTTGTAAAGGGGATTTTCTCAACGCTTTTTGCAATGTCTTCTTCTTTTCTGGCAATAATTGGTGTCACCACTTTCTCTGGTTCAGGGGTGGTCCTTTCAATTTCTTTGCTAATGTCTTCAGTATGCTCTTTTTGATTATCTTCCATAAAATACAACCTTGTAAAAGGGAGATATAATTCTTATTTAAATATTTCTTTACTATGCGAAGAGTAGGGGAGTTAGGTATACTTCCATTATTGCAGCAACAATAAGAATAATGATAGATAAGAAAAGTAACAAGACCACATTTCCAATTACTCTTAAGAATCTTTTGTCCTTAAATCCGTGTCTTACAACTCCAATCCCAAAAATCCCTCCTGCTAAGGCAGTTATAAAATATGCAGCGATTTCTGGAAAACCATGAATCATGTATCTTGCAATCCCTAGGGGAACTTCTGATATTTGATATCTTGTAAAAACTCCCACTGCTGCAGAAATTACACTTGCGTTCCATGCCAAGACAAAGATAGCTCCTGCCCCAAAGATTAAAGAAAAGATGAGCGTGAAAATCATGACGTAAATGTTATTTTCTAAAATTGATAGTAATCTAAGACCTTTTGTAGCTGCACCAGTTGGGGCTACGACACTTCCGAAGATGTTTTGTGAAACACAATCTTCAATACTCCCAGGACTATTAATACTACAATAGGTTTCTAATTGTGCGTTAAACAAATTCGCGTTTCCCAATAAAATTCCTCCTACAGAAAAAGCAACAATAAAACCTAAGAAAAGCCACATGAATGCATAAATTGCATCTTTATGAACTCTCCAAACACTTTTAATTCCTTCAACTTCTTCATCTTGTTTTTCCTCTGCTTTAATTATAAAATACATAAAAGGTAGAGAAAACATAACGCAAAAAGTTACTACAATCATTCCAGAGAATTTGGATAAAACCACGTCCCCTGAAAAAAACCATTGAACTAATAAAAGTGAAAGAGATGCGTAAATAAGGCCGATAAAGAACATTTTCCAAGGCCCCTTCTCAACTCTTTTTGGATTAATTAAAGATTCTAACATATTATATTAAGAAAAAGAGGTTTTTTAAATCTTAACAACTTTTTCTATTTATGAATAAAAGAGGACGGTTTAATAAAATTTCTAGGAATATTAAGGATATAAAAATTCAAGGCGCGAGAAATATTGCGAAAGCTGCGTTGAAGGCTTACTCTTTGATTCCGACGCCTGCTTCTAAGAAAAAACTTTTGTCATTAAGACCAACAGAGCCGATGATGAAGCATGTTTTGGATTTAGTGGAGAAACGGCCTATAAAAGAAATTAAAAAACATTTTGACGAGGCACAGCAAGGAATAAATAAAAGAGTTTTAAAATTGATTAAAAATGGAGACGTGATTTTTACTCATTGCCATTCTACAAATGTTGTTAATGCTTTGATTTATGCTAAGAAGAAAGGCAAGAAGTTTGAAGTGTATAATACAGAGACACGCCCGTTATTTCAGGGTAGGAAAACTGCTTGGGAATTGAAAAGGGCGGGAATAAAAGTTACAATGTTTGTTGATTCTGCAATTGGGATTGCTTTGTCAAAAGAACAAGGAACTAAACGAGCCACAAAAGTTTTTCTCGGTGCTGACGCACTTTTGAATAACGGAGTGATTAATAAAGTGGGAAGCGAAGTCATTGCACGAATTGCAAAGCAGGAAAAAATTCCAGTTCATATAATTGCAGATTCGTGGAAATTTTCTAAGAAAAAGATTCCGCTTGAAAATAGAAAGTTGAATGAAGTTTGGGATAAAGCACCCAAGGGGATTAAGATGAAGAATCCTGCATTTGAATTTGTCGATAAAAAGTATATTACAAAAGTGATTATGGAAAGGGAGAAATGAAGAAGCTCCTGCGAAACATTCTTAATGATGAAGATTTAAAAGTTAGTGGATTTAATTTTGCTATTGTTTATTTTATTGGAAATGTAGTAAATGTAATTTTATCTACTCTTCTCACTTTGAATATAAACAAATATCATTCTATTGATCATATTGCTATTGGTGTGGGGGTTGGAACTTTCGCTTATAGAAAAGCAGGCAAGGGAACAAGAGGTGTTTTAATTGGATTGGCTACTGCAACATTATTTAATGTTTTATGGGAATGTTTTGAGATAATGTTCAATCCTTACCATAGCATAGAATCATTAACAGACATTGTTTCAGATATTGCTTTTGTTTATTGTGGGGCTGTGTTAAGTTTTGTCCTAGAAAAATTTAAGGATATTTTAGGGAGGGATTAGAACTTGTACCCTTTTCTATTTCTTAAACTTCTTAAATAAGAAGACGGTTAAAATAGTAAAAAATATTATTGTTCCGAGATAAGCTAAAAAATTTGTTTCGGGTTCTGGAAAGAAGAACAATATAATTACTCCGATAATCAAAGAAATAATCCAATAATGTTTCATTTCCCCTTTCTACTTACTAAATAATCTGCCAATAAACCACAGCCAAATCCAATCAACAAAAATCCTGCGACTTGTTCTGTGATAATACCTACGCCTAAGCCAATAAACATTCCTGCTGCAATAAGCCAATCACTCTTGTCGTGTTTTTGTTTTTTCATCTTAAACTAACTCATCAATCTTTTTGCCTTTTGTTGTTTCCTCTTTCTTTTCTTCTTTAACTTCTTCTTTTCCTGCTCCGCTCTGTGCTTCCATAATCATCTTATTGAATTCTTCACCAACCTTTTCTAAATTTTCTTCAAGTTCTCTTTGAACATCATCTAACTTGCTAATTTGGTCTTCAATTATCTTTTTTGTTTCAGGGATGTTCTTTTGCACAAAATTTCCCCCACCAATATCTACGTTCAAATCTTCTGATTCAAGTTTAGCCTTAGCGAAAATTCCTCTACCGATTGGAGCAAAAATCTCCTGTCCTTTTTTCCCAACTAATTCATCAAGTCCATTACTTAAGCTAGTCATCTCAGTAATTCCTTGCCCAACTGCTTCTAATTGTTGTTGCAACTGCTTAATTTGTTGGTCAAACATCTGCAATTTAAACATTAATTCTTGTGAAGGTTCTTCCATCCCCAGACAAGAAAAAAAGGGTTTTTAAGAGTTTAGATTATGCCCCGAGACCATTAAAGAGCAAACCAAGATAGTATGTAACAACTATAACAAAAATTGTAAGGATTAAATGTTCTAAAATAATTCTAAGTGGAGAATGATTGCTCTTCTTTGAAATGTAGAAACTTAATATTGAAATTAATAAAACTCCCCAGATAACACTGATTATCATCGCAGTTTTAAGTTCAAACAAAAGTACTGGAATAACAAAGGTTAATGCAAAAACCAACTTTGAGAGGAACGTAGAAAAAGTTGCTTCCCAAATTCCTTTCTTTAGTTTACTATTTTCAAATTCAGTAGAAATATGGATTCCAAGTGCATCAGAAAATGCATCTGCCACAGCGATTAAAAAAATTCCGCTTAGAATAATCATCCTAGAATTCGTACTAGAATATAATCCAATCATGAGCCCCAAGGTAGTTATTATCCCTGACGTCAAACCAAATCCCAATCCTCTTTTTATCGAACGTTTCATCTTATACAACTTTTAACCATTTTCTTAAAAAACCGCTAAATATCATCGCAGAAATTAAGTAAAACCAAAACCATCCTAAAAATCCGAAAAATTTAATCGGAGCTCCAGCACCCACTTCCATTGTAGTAAACACGTCATTAAACCACCTAAAAAATAAAATAAAAGGGATACCAGTGAACATAATTGCCCGGCTAGTTAACTTAAATGTTTTTGGCATAAACGCAAACTGTTTTTTTGATAACTCAGCAACTTTCTCTGGATGGTCCTTATACTTTTTCATTTCTTCTTGTAAAATTTTCTGCTCTTTCTTCAACTCCCTAAGTGCATCTTGATCTGTTGCATATTTTTGTATAATTGTTGTAATTAAAGTAATAACAAAAACAATGACAAACATACCTACGGTCAAATTCCAATTCAATAAAAAACCAGCAGTTGGATCAAGAACAGAATGTACTGCGTTTTGTATCGCTGGAACTTTATCCCAAATAGAAACAATAACCAAGGACGCAATCATAATAAAAATCATTGGCATAAAACTACCTTCTTTTCCTTTTTTAGCTATAGGTGTTTCTTCTGGCTTTTTTTCTTCAACAGGTTCAGGCTCTTCTTTTACTGGCTCACTTGCAGGAACCTCTTCAACTAAAACTTCTTTCTTAATTTCGGATTGAACTTTTGGTTCTTTGTTTTCTATAATATTTTCTTTAGGAATTTCAGATTCAACCTTATTTTGATTTAATTCGTTTTCATCCATTTTATTTTCAACAAAGCGTGACTTTTAAAGATTAACCTCCCATGAATTTTCTGAAAGCAGGGTTCATATCAGTCATATGCTGTTTGCTAATATTTTGATAGAACTGGAAGAATATCATGATTACTAACAAGATAGCAGTACCTGAAACCAAAGCTCCGAGCAAATCTGTAATAGACGCTAACAATCCAATTGCAATACCTCCCATAACTGTGAGAGGCATAACATATCTATCGAGAATACTTTCTAAAACCCTCTCGTCTTGTCTAAATCCCGCTATCTGTAAACCAGATGCTGCGATTTTGTGCGCTTGAGCTTTAGAATCCATGCCAGAAGTTTTAACCCAGAAAATTGCAAACAGAGTAGATAATACTACAAAAACTAAAACATGAGTAATCCCTTGAATCAAGTATTGAATCATAAATCCCCCACGAATAATTAGTTCTAACAGATTAGTAGAGCCCATCCAAAATGCTAATCCTGAAACTGCTTGTCCATTTACAAAATGCCCTAAGAATCCAAAGTAAGAAGCAAACTTTGCCATACCCACACATTCTGCAGCATCAATTAAACAAGGTGCAGCAGCATTTTCAAGAATCCCCCCAAATAATTGGGTGCTCGCAATAAGTGCTGCAGTGAAGATTACTGGAATTACAGAAGCATAAAAAAATGACAACGGCCATTTTACACTATAACCTCTAACCTTGCCGTAAGACAAAGGAATTTCAACTTTTAATGATTGAGCCCACACAACAGCTAAGAAAATCAAAACAGTTGCAATAAGAGCTCCAGCAGCAGAAGCCATTTCTATTGGATATTTATTAATTACAGATTGAATTAAAACAAAAACTTTACCAGAGCAAGCAGTGTTCGTGAAATCAAACAAACAATTTTTCCCTTGTGCATTTATGAACTGGAATGCACTTGTCATTAATCTCCATGAAACTCCTGCACCAATGAATAAGGAAACACCAGAGCCAAAGCCCCATTTTGTCATAACATCGTCCATATAAAAGATAGCCAGCCCACCAAGAATCAATTGTGCTATCACTATTCCTGCAAATCCAGGCAGTGCTTCAAGTCCCTTCATTAAAACATAAATCAAAGCTTCAAAAACTATGAAAAATAATACTAAAAGTTTTTGCACTCCTTGAAAGAATTTTTTTCCTTCTTCAGTAGAAGTATCAATATTTATTAATCCTGCACCTGTCAGCAATTGCAGGACAATCGAACCCATTACAATTGGCCCAATACCTAAAGAAATTATACTCCCAAAATCAGTACCCATAATAATTGCAAGATACTGGAATCTTTCAAGAGCATTATTTGATAAACCAAAAAGAGGAATATTCGCGAGAATAAAAAACGCACCGAGAATTATCAAAGTCCATTTAAGTTTAACTTTAAAACTAACTTTCTTTTCTTCAGGACTCTTAACTTCTGGTATGAAATTAAATATACTTTTCAAACTCATTTTATTTCAGCAAGATTTCTCCACCCTTGGAATTAACTTTTTCTATTGCTGATTTTGAAGCTTCTTTTGCAGTTATAATTAATTTGTTTTTCACTTCCCCAGTTCCTAGAATTTTATATTTTGGTAAATTAATTTCCCATCCTGCTTTTGTTTGTTTCCCATATTTTTCTAAATGAGTTTCAATTTGTTGAAGATTTATTCTTTGTCTTATGTCTCTCTTTGTTCCACGACTGGTTTCTCCTTGTTTTCCAAAATATTTATTTCCGAAAAGTTTAATCACAAGAGTTTTCTTTTGGTCTGCTCTTTTACCACTGCCAGACATTCCTTTTCCTCCTCTGTGCCCAGAACCTTTTCTTTTCTTTCTAGCTCCGCCTCCATGAGTCCCCATGTTCATTCCACGCATTTTCACTGATTTTTTCTTTTTGTGTGTTTTCATTTTACAACATCTTCGCAATTAATTTATTTATTTCTTTACCATTATTTCCCAAAACACCCTTGTCAACACCAAAATGTTTCTTGCTGTCAATTCCTTTTCTTGGAGGATGCAATCTAAAAAAGTTCTTTGTTTTTCCGCCTCGCTTTTCTACAAGTTCTTTGTATGTTTTTTCGTCAATATCCCCATATGCAATAAAGTTTCTTACTTTTTTTACCATTCCCATTTGTTCTTTTGCAGGATTATCTAAAACAACACAAGAATATTTTTTTCTAAGTCTTAATCGATTGAAAGTTTCAACTACATCGCTGTTTAATCCAACTTGTCCCCTAATTCTAATAATTGCTATCATTTGTTTCCTCCAGCATTAGTTTTCTTTAATGCATCAACACAAGCCTTAATCAAGTTAAATGTTGTTCGTTTTTTCCCAAAACTTTTACTATAAACATCTTTAATTCCTGCTAATTTTAAAACCTTCTTTAATTCATTTGCAACAACAAGCCCGGTTCCTTGTGGTGCTGGGATTAAAGTTAATCTAACACTTCCAGATTTTCCTGTAACTGTGAAAGGAATAGAATGTAGTTCAGAACAAGAGCAATCAAATCCAGCACAAGCTCGTTTAACTCTGAATAAGTTTAATTTAGCTGCCCTCACTGCTTTATCTCTTGCAGGCAAAGTTTCTTTAGATCGCCCAGTTCCAACGCCCAAGTGTCCTTGCTCGTCGCCAACAACCGCCATTGTAGAGAAGGTAGGAACATTTCCTTCTTTTGTTTTTCTTTGAGTTTGTCTCCATGCTCTTCTTTTCCCTCCACCAAACTTTCCTTTTGATTGTCCAATTGAAATTAAATCAGATTTAACTAAAAGTAATTTATCGACAATTTCAGATTCTAAGATTTTCTTCCCTGAATCAAGAATTTCATCGATTTTTTTTAATTCGCCTTTTTTTACTTTTTCTCCTAAACTAGTTTTAGGTGCCCAACTAGCAACAACCCTTTCTCTCTTCTCTGCTTCTGTTTCTCTAGGGGGCCTTCTAAAAGAATTCCCTCTCTTCCTTGGTGCTCCTCCAGATTGTTTAAGCATTTTTTTCTATGTTTGATTTAATTTGTGAAAATGTTTTTGAAAAATCTTTTTTCATATTTTTTCCTGTAATGCTTTCTTCACTAGGAAAGAATTTTTCGTCAGTTTTTATATCGGCTCCTGCATCCGCAAGTCCGTTTAAAAAAGCATACATCTTTGTTTTATGCAATACTCTTTGCATACCAAAATCTACTACTGGTTTTCCTTTAGTTGTAGTAATTTTTTTACCAATTAAAAATCCTGTCAAGTAAGACGCAGAAATTGATTTCAAACTTCCTTTGTTTTCTTCAGGCCATCCGTGTTTTAACAAATCTCTTGAACTTACTCCAAATTCAATTTTATCTTGGGCTTGCTTGCTGGTTATATATTGTGCAAGAACATATTTATTGCTTTTTCTGAAAACTATTCGCGGCATATCTCCTTTTAAGAGTTTCATTCTTTTTCCATAATCTGTTTTATGCTCCCGTTTTCTTCGTTTTGCTATTCTCATTTTTTCAATCCTCCAACATATTCTTTTAAGTGCGCCTTGCTTCTAAACACTCTGTTTCTTATTTTCTTTCGAATATCTATTGCTTCTTCTCTGTCTAATGTTCCAACTTTTTTCAATCCTCCAGTATATTTTCTTAATTTTCTTGTCATAGTAGCGTATACTTTCTTCCGATTATTAACTTTCTTTTTAATATTTCCAACTCCCCGGTTTTTTCTCTTGCCAACTTTTTTCCTTCCTTTAACTTCTTTGATAAGTATTGCTCCTTCTTTTGCTAAATCTTTTATGTCTTGTTTAGTGATAGCTTCTTTAATTTCATCTAGCCTTGGCTCTAAAAAGATAATTCTTTTCTTTCCTACCTTTAATGCCTTGGCTGCTAATATTTTTTTCTTTCCTAAATTCATTTTTTATTCTCCGTTTTAGATTGAGAATTTTCAGATTCTCCTTCTTTTACATCTTTAGATTTTGGCTTTTTTTCCTCTCTTTTTTCTTTTTTAGTTTCTGCAACAGCTTTCTTTTTCTTTTCTTCTGTTTTTTTCTTATTTTTTTCTACTTGTTTCAAAAACTTTTCAACATTTAAATTTTCAACATGAATTTTCTTTTCTTTTGCAATTTTTGCAAGTTCTATTCTTTTCTTTTCTCCCATTCTCCCGAAAATTACAATATCTTCCTTGTTCACTTTTTCTAACTCCTTTTTATTCTCTACTCTAACGAATTCTTTACGTTCATCTTTATTTGTTCTATACCCAACACTAACTACTGCAGGATAACCTTTTCTTCTTTCTCTCATTTTATTATCTCTTCCAGTAGGTTTTCTCCAAACTTGTTTTTTCTTTCTT
>CAYUEW010000006.1:0-30806 GCA_964444095.1 Candidatus Woesearchaeota archaeon
CCTAGTTTAATTAATTGAGATTATGTAGTTGTCTCAGCTATCATGAGAGATGGTGGAGTAGCTGTAATTGGAATTGGAGAAGCAGACACAGCCGACCGTGTTAATGAAGCTGTTAAGCAAGCCCTTACACATCCTCTACTTGACGTGGATTATAGAGGTGCAAGCGGAGCTTTAATACACATAACTTGTGGACCAGACTTAAAATTAGAAGAATTTGACTTAATAGGAAGAATTGTTTCTGAAAATTTAAGTGCAGATGCTCAAGTGATTATTGGCGCAAGAATTAGTAAAGAGTTTGTAGGCAAAGTACGAGTGATTACTATTATGACTGGTATCAAAAGTCCTTATGTTTTGGGAAAGAACATAGAGGAAAGTCAACAAATTTCTAAAGAAGTCTCAGATTTGGGCATAGAAGTTTGGAGATAAAAGAAACCAATGGGTTTCTTTTGAACTTCCCTTAAACGCTGAACGGCGATTTTTAAATTGCCTCCGATGAAAATCGCGAGGCTTTTTTCTTTTTTATTATTTAATGAATATATTTTGTAGGATAATTATATTTAAAAATTACTTATCTAACTTTATTAAATGAAAGGATTACAAAAAGCGTTTGGAACTGGATTGGTTCTTTTAACTTTGGCTAGTTGTGGATTCAAAAACAAAGAGTATGTTACAGGGATTGTAACGCAGGAAGCAGGAACTTTGATGCAGGTATTAGAATCAGAAGACTCTACTAAATTTTACAATCCGTCCTATTCCCTTCAAATACAAACTCCTAAGGGATTATATAAAGTATTAATGGCTGAGAAATTAGATTCAAAATCCTTTGATTCTTTGAAAGAATTAGCTCAAACAACAAAACAAGGAAGTGTTGTTAGGATAGAGAAAAAATATTTTGATAAATGTTTTAACGAAGGAACTGTGGGATATCTTTCTCCAAAGAAAGTTTTAGTAGATAAAGAATAATTTTATTATAATAAATTAAACATCCAACTTTTTTTCTTTCTTCATTCTTTTATTCTTATATGTATTAAAATAAAGAATTTTATCTAAATCGATTTTTAATCTTTTCTTTGTTTTTTCAAATTCATAGCCAATGGGGAAAACTGCTTCAACTTGAACTTTTTCAGGAATCTTTAATTCTCTTTTGATCATATTTTCTACAAAATATCCCACCCAACAAGTTGCTAATCCTGCTTCTTCTATTTTAAGAAGAAAATTTTGAATTGCTGCACCTGCTTGTTGTTTTGTGAAAATTGCCCCTCTTTTTTCAAAAGCATTTTTTGGCCTTGAAGGGTCTGAGCAAACAACAACAATATATTCCGTATTTCCTACGAAGGGTTGTTGACAAGCTTCTGCGATTTTTTGTATTTTCTTTTTATCGTCTATAAGAATCAATTTTAATGTGAAATTATTACCTGCCATTGGAGCATGACGAAAAGCATCTATACATTCAATTATTTTTTTCCAGCTTGGCTTTTTGGATTTAAATTTTCTCACGCTTTGTCTATTTTGAATTGCCTTATCTAAATCCATAAATGAAAGAAGTAAAGTATCTTTAAAAAATTAGTGGGAACGTCCCCGGGAGGACTCGAACCTCCGACACCACGGTTAACAGCCGTGTGCTCTAACCAACTGAGCTACGGGAACTTAAAAATTTTAATTGAGAATGATATTTAAATTTATTCTTTTAACCCCAAATCAAGAATCGGTCTTGTTTGACGTCTTTCTAAAAGCTTATACACATTGCTTTGTTTAGAACCTTTAATTATTGAGATGATGGCTCCTTGGGCATTTGCTACTGATTCAGGTGGAGCAATGACTCCAATTTCATTATCTTTTAATTCAAGAAAGCATTTTGTTAAAGTACAGAGGGTTTTGAGAGTTTTTCCCCCTCGTCCGATGATTCTTGCTCGGATTCTTTCTAAATCTGTTCGCTTAGTGTGGTCTTTTATGTTTATTCTTTCAAATAAAAAATCTTCTTTTTTTATGGCTAATGCAGCTGTGAAAGGAAAACCAAAATTTAGAGCGTCGATAACTTTTTCTGCAATGTACTCATCTTCTGGATTACCTTGTATAGAAACTTCTTTTCCCCGATTAGTTATTCTTATGTTCAATTCTTTTTCTAATTTCTTTTTACTCTTTAGAATTCTCGGAAGTTTCTCAGAATAAATTGTTTTCATTTTAAAACTCGCTTTTCTCTGATTTGAGATAACCATTGGCTTTTAACCATTCTATTTGGTTTGGGCGATAGTTGAAAATAACATCCCCTCTTGTTTTATCTAATTCCCAGAGTTCTATAATTACTACATTTCCTGGTCTTAACCATAATTTTCTTTTAAGTCTTCCAGGAACTCTACAATTTCTGGATTTTCCATCTAAACAAGAAACCATCATTTTATTTCCCCCCAATCTTTGTTCTACAATTCCGATTACTTGTTCCCCTCTTGGTAGTTTTACCCTAGTAACTTTTTCTGGCTCTGGTGTTTGAGGTTTCATATTATTTCCAAAGAAATCTAATTTATAAAAGTGTTGAATTAAATAAGAACTAATGCTGTAGGAACGCCTTGAACATTTTTAACGCCTTCTTTATTTATAATTCCTATTTCTAACGCAGCGTTTACAGACTCCTTGCCTACAATATTAAATGTGGCGTCCTCTCTTACCATCTTTTTTATTATTTCAATGGTTTCTGGTCTAGTTTTCTCTTCACCATCGAAGAAATTCTCTTTTATATCTAATTGTAATTGTCCTTGGTTGAATTTTTTCCCCACCAAGTCCTTATCACAAATAATAACGATGTCTCTATACGACTTGATAATTTTTACTAACATCTTAAAATGAAAATAAAAAATTAAAAACCTTTTTTAGCATCTCCAGATTCTATAGCTTTTTCTGCATTGGCTTTCGACATCATAGCACACATTTTTGTGCCACATGTTGTACAAATTCCTTTAGCCATGAACCCTCCTCTTACGGTCTGAGCAATTACAACGTCTTTCATTTCCTTATTCTTTCCGTTTTCTTTGTTCGGTTTCCCGCAAACAACACAATATCCTGTTATCATTTTTCCTCCATTTAATTTATTTTATTCTTAAGGAATTTTTGTTTTTAAAGATTTAGATTTTGCTCACAGGGTGCTTTGCGCCACACGCAAGGCAGTGTATGTAAGTTAATCTATCTTCCTTAAGTATTTTTGTGTCCGGCTTTCCACATTCTTTGCAAAGCACGAATTCTTTGGCATATTGTTCTATTTTCTGATTTATTTTCTCGCTTTGAACTGTAGTGTTTAGGACTAACCGGTCGCCTTCTTTTTGTCCAGATGCTGCGAGTTCTTTTAGAATAAATTTTTGAAAGTGTTCTGGGTTTCTTCTGAGGTGAGTCGCTATTTGAAAGAAATTAGTTAAGATTGTTTTCTTCCCTTCAAAATGTCCTTTTACTTTTGGGATTTCAAATCTTTCTCCAGAAGAATCAACTTGTTTTACTTTTCCGTATGCTTCATCGAGTAGTTTTTCGTAATCTGTCATATTTTAATATTTAGTAAAGAGTTTATAAATCTTTTAGAAATCTTGAGCCTAACCCAACCATCTAACTTTTCCAGGACGAGGTTCGAATATAATTCCTTCTTCAAGGAGTTTTTTGATACCTTGATTAATTATTTCTGGTGAATTATCTTTTAGGCTCATAATTATTTTATC
Organism: Candidatus Woesearchaeota archaeon; assembly: GCA_964444095.1. Taxonomy (GTDB): domain Archaea; phylum Nanobdellota; class Nanobdellia; order Pacearchaeales; family GW2011-AR1; genus JAGLWP01. Next base: position 3,696 of record CAYUEW010000006.1, read on the forward strand.
TACTTCAATTCCCCCCTCTTCTTCAGAGGATTTTATTGCTTCGAGAATTTTATCTTTCAATGCAGTCATCTGAGTTTTTTCTATTGGTGGGGGCTGGCTTCCCTTGTCTTTTTCTTTTTCAAGTTTTCTGACAAGGAGATACTCCGGTCTTATTTCTTTTATTATTTCTGGAGAAATATAAACTTCATTATTATAACTTCTTAATAATCCAATTACAAGAACTGTTTGTCCTTGAACAATATTTTTGAATTTTTCTACGCTGTCTCCGAAAATTTTCAATCTTATCTGTCCAGAACCATCATCCAATGTAAGTGAGATGTATTTGCTTTCACTTTCGCTTTGATATCTTTCTACAATGTTCCCAACGAGATTGGTTCTAATCACTTTTTTGTTTCCGAATTCTAAGAAGGAAAATCTGTCCCCGTCCATAATTGGTTTTCCGAGTAATATTTCACCCACCTTTAATTTGTATGCTATATGTCTTTTGAAATCTTGTTCTGGCATCTTGTAAAAAATCCTTTTTGTTTTTTAAATATTTAGGAGATTAACTTCTTGAGATATATCCTCTCCGCGGTTTGAAAACATCTCCCGAAATGCTAAGTTTATTTATTGCTTCTTCAATTTCTACTTTTGTTAGTTTGCCTTCTAATTCATTTTCAATTTCTTCTAAAGGAATCATTTTTCCTAATCTGCTTTCTAATTCAGTGATGGTGTCTCTAACTGTGATAATTTTGTTTCTTTGAGAAGATGAAAATTTGCCGGCAATTCTATCAATGTCAAATGTTTTTGATTCATAATCATATCCTACCTGCATTAAGTAATATTTCATTATTTTTATTGCTCGTTGAGTGTCTTCTTTTGTAACTTTTTCACTAAGGCGTATTTTGGCAGAGGCTTCTGACATCCTGATTAAGGCTTGTAACTGTCTTGCAGAAATTGGAATGGGCCTTAATGCACTCTCTGAAGCGACAGGTCTGTTTCTTAATTCAACATAAAATTTTTTTATTTCTTTAACTGCTTCTTCGTCTAACGCAGGGCGAATTCTTTGTTTTGAATATGCTACATATTTTCTGAATAAGTCTCTGTTAATTATCATGTCTGCTCCTTTCTTTTGGTGTTCGTGTAAAACATGGTCTGCAATTCTTTCATCTTTTTCTTTATCAGGTATATCTCTTAATGTGAAAATTATATCAAATCTGTTGATTAATGTTGGAGGAAGGTCTATTTGCTGAGCAATAGACTGGTAAGGGTCAAAACGCCCGAATTTGGGATTTGCTGCTGCTAAGACGCTTGTTTCTGCACGCAGTGTCGCTTGAACATTTGCTTTACTAATTGTGATTGTTTGTTGCTCCATTGCTTCATGCATCGCACTTCTGTCTTGAGGATCCATTTTTTCAAGCTCATCTATACAAACTAGGCCTTTATTTGCTAAAACCATTGCTCCTGCTTCTAAACTCCATCCCCTCAAATATTCGTCTCTTACTACTGTTGCTGTTAATCCTGCTCCACTTGCGGACTTTCCTACAACATATCTTCCTTTTGGAGAAATATTCGCCATGAATGTTAAGGTAACTGATTTTGCAACACCTGGATCCCCCACAAGCAATATATGAATGTCTCCTCTGCTTTTTTGTCCATCTGTATGAACTTTTGAAACCCCCCCAAATAATTGTAAAACCATTGACATTTTAATTTCATCGTATCCCCAAATGCTTGGTGTAATGCTGTCTGAAAATTTCTTAAAAATTTCAGGGTCTTGAGATAATTCTAAAATCTGTTTTTCATCTTCTTCACTGATGTCTAATTGTTCAAAAGTTTCTTCAAGAGCAATTAGGTTATTAACTTCAATTGCAAGTTCAAACCGTGTTGATAAACCCCCTGTGCTTAATGGAACTGGAACCTCTTTGAGAACGCCAATAATTTTAATTCTACTTCCTGGGGTGGTTTTTTCTTCCATTTTTGGTTCTACTAAATCTTCTTTAAGAAAAACATTTATTCTCTTTGGTTGTTCGCCTCCAAGCAAGGATTCTGGAGCTTCCTCAATTACTAATCTTTGAGTATCAACCATCTCTTTACTGAGAAGTTTAAATCCGCCTCTTCTTCCACAAGAACATCTGCCTGGTTCTCTGAATTTTTTTTCCATTTGTAAAACAGAGATAACTGTTCCACAACTTGGACATTCAAATTTCGCATTTACAACTTGGGGGCGAACATCAGAAGCCTGTCTGATTATTCCTTCAATCATAACCATCTCATTTAGATGTTTGGAACGAATTGTTCTTACCTTAATTTCTTGACTTTTCGGCAAATTAAATAATCTCACCCTTACATTTGTAGCAAGACCTGATTCTCCAATAGCAATTTCAACTAATCTCAATGCTTCTTCTGGGTTTGTTAAGATTTCTTCAGCCAAAACATTTGAGAACTCGGTTAATTTCATGAAATCTATGTAGATTACATTAGCATCTTTTCGCAAAGAAGTTCCCAACTCTTTTTTATAAAAATCAAAGAAGCTTTTTGCTTCAATTATCAAATCGTCGTTCTTCACCTTCTCAACCATACGTAAGAAATAGGTATTTTCTTTATATTAATTTCTATACTCCTTTGTAGTTTTTCAAGGCTATCTTCACGTTCTTTAACAAAAGTATCATACTTTCTTCTAATTGTTTTCTGTTCTTTGTTCCAGTGCAAACGAGTTTTCCGTTACTGAAGAGTAGGAAAGTTGCGTTAGGTTCAATTAATTTATAGACCAATCCAGGAAATTGTTCTGGTTCATATTCTGTATTTTCCATTTGTAATGCTAAAAAATTAAGATTAAGTTTTAAGTCAATACTTCCAGAAGCAACAATGTTTTGGACAGTTATTTTTGGGTTGACTGTAATATTAACATTTATTTTTTTTAATTGTTTGATAACTTCTTGTATAACTTGTTTAACTTGAGCGACAGATTTTGTTCCAGTGCAAACGAGATTACCTGAAGAAAAAACTAAAACAGCAGATTTTGGTTCTTTAATTCTTAATACTAATCCTGGAAATGTTTCAGGGTTATATTCAGTATTAGGATTTGTTCGCGCTAATTTTGTTAATGGAACTGGCTTTTGTAGAGAGGTAGTTGCAACAATATTCTGAATTTTATAGTTACTTTTTGGCATTTTCTAATATTTTATAGAAAAATTTATTTATAAAGGCTTCGTCGTAAAGGATTGACTGACTTCAAATTTTTTCAAGGACAAAAATCGCATTTTTTATGTAATTTGCACTTCTCCAAGCCTGAGTCAGTTTAGATGCAGAAATTTTTTGATCTTTTCTTTTATTTTTTGGTAGAAAGGGAGAAGAGTCGTTGTAAAAATAATTTTCTCCTTCATAACCTGTGATAACGACAACGTGATTTACTTCGTCTGCATTTTTATTATTATATACGCTCTTTTCCCAATAAGAATTTTCTTTATAAAATGTTTTTGCTTTAATTCCCAAAATTACTGGAGTCCCTAGATTGAGGTATTTTTTAATTAAGGAAAAATTTCTATTTTTGTAAGTTTTTAAAATTCCTTGTTTTTCGGCCAACTTTATTTGTTTCTCCCAAGTTTCAAAGTATAATTCCATTTCTTTTCCTGCTCTTTTTATTTCTTTTAAATCTTTATTTTGCCAGGCAGTCATTTTATATCCTTCTTTTTTTAGTGCAAACATCACACTTGGAACGGTGCAGCCAAAAGATTTTCTTTTATTTCTTGGGTGGTGCATCTGGGCTTTTCTAAAAATCCCCCTCTGGTTTATTCTCTTCCCATAATATCTTAAAACCATAGCAATAGTTGTCACGAAACAACTGTTTTGATTAAAATTTGTATAAGAAGGAACTTTAAGATGGACTTTTTTCATATTCTCAAATTGGTTTGAATCTATAAAAATTTAACCATAATGCCAGTTTCTTTTTTGTTTCGCAAAATCTTTTTCAACTTCTTGTAATGTAGTAATTTCAGAGAGAGGTTTATCTGGACGAAGTGCTGTAAATCTCGGGAATCTTAGGGCCCAACCAGAATTATAATTTGGTGAGCGTTGAATTTCTTGGTATGTTACTGAAACAATAATCTTTGGTTTTATTTTTACACTTTTACCTTTCTCTTCGGTGATTAATGGTTTTATTTTCTCAGTTAATTCTTCAAAAGAAATTCCTTGTTCTGATTTTTCTTTAATCCCAGTTCCAACTTTTCCTATTTCTAAGAATCTCTTTTTCTTGTCATCTTTGCAAGAAAGAATAAAACTAGATAACCAACCTGAACGTTTCCCTTTTCCATATTCTGCTCCTGTAATTACTAAATCTAAATCTCTTTCTTCGGGTTTTATCTTTAACATATGTCCAACCCGTCTTCCGGGTTGATATCCTGCTTTCAAATTTTTCATCATAATTCCCTCCTGATTATCTTTTAATGCTTTTTTATAAAATTCTTTTATTTTCTTTTCGTCACCTGTTATAATTTGTTTGGAATAAATTATTTTGTAGGGGTGTTGGGTTATAATTTTTCTTAAGAGAGCAGCTCTTTTTTCAAAAGGTTCGTCAATAACGGATTTACCATTATGATAAATAATGTCAAAAATATTTATCTCTACAGGGAGTTCTTTTTGCAATCTTTCTATGTGATGCTTTCTTCTGATTCTTTGGCTTATGCTTTGGAAGGGTTTATACTCTTTTGTTTTTTTATCGAACCCAACTGCTTCTGAATCAAGAATTGCTGAATCTGCTTTTACATATTTCCTTATATAATCAGTAACCTCTGGGAATTGTTTCGTGACGTTTTCCAAACTTCGCGTGAATAAAATTACTTCTTCTCCTTTTTTGTGAATTACTAATCTGAATCCGTCATATTTGTATTCTATGGCACAGGGTTTTCCAAGAGATTTAAGTCCTTCTTCGATGCTTTTAGCTTTTTGTGCTAACATTGTTTTAATGGGTTTTCCAACTTGAAGAGACACTTTATCTAATTCTTTTAGTTTCCCTTTTTTTGCTGTATCAAAAACAACAGCTAAATCATTAGATTTATCAATTGCATGTTGGATTTTTTCTGAGGCTTTTTTTTGGTCGTCAAAAAATGCTTGTGCTAAGGATTCTCTGACTGTACCTTCCTGTACGCCAATTCGTAAATCTCCAATTAATGTTCTTACTAAATATAATGCTTCCAAGGGAGTTGCAGAAGTTAAGAGTTCTGTTATTAAAGAAATTTTCTTGTTTACTGTGCCTTTTCCTTCTAATCCAGGAAGTTGCCGTAAATTTTCTAAAACTTTTTTTGTGGTTAAAATATGACTGTGTAAGGTAGATTGTTTTTTGTGGAGTGTAAGTTTTTCAGAAACCTTTCCTAAATCTCCGAGTGCTTTCCATTCTCGAACAATTTGATTTATCTCTGTTCCTGTTGCTTTCGAGATGGCTTTGATTGCTAATTGATTACTAATCCCAATCCTTCTTTCATCATATTCAGGATAAATATCTCCAAGAAGTAAATACATAATATCTTTATCTTCATCTGAAATATATCTTAAGAATTTAGAAAGAATTTTTGTTTTCTCAAGGCGTTTTGTCGTAGAAGAAAGTTCGTTATATAACTCTGCAAGTTTTTGATACCTCATAAATTAAAGAATAATTAAAAGTTTTTAAGTTTACTCTTCTTGTAACTTCATGGGTTGTCCACAACAAACGAGTTCTCCTGCGCCCTCTTGTAAAACTTTTACAACATTTCCGCAGATTTCACATTTGTAAACTTGGTTTTTTTGTGTCATTTTAATAATTCTCCTTCTGCTTCTTTTTCCATTTTTTCCAATCTGTCGTAGTAGTCAGCAAATTCATTCAGGTGGGCTAAAGCTATTTTTCCAGTCATAATTGGGTCATCGTTTGTTACATTGGTGTGTGCATCCACTGTTCCATGTTCCAATTCAATATCCAGCCCCATTCTGAATTGGTCAACATCAAACTTGTCCCAGGTAATTCCAAGTTGTTCACCAATTTCTTTTGCTTCTTCTGAGGTAAATTTTTCTTTAGGCATAAAATTATTACGAGAAAGATGTTTAATTAATTTTTGGAAATTATTTTCCTCTTCTCTTACCTGCTCTTACACTTGGTCTTACTTTAGAGGTTGGATGTTTATTTCTTAACCCTCTTGATTTTTTGGCAGCAGATGTTAGGCCCCTCGCGGCTCTTTTTTTATTTGCATCTTTTCCAATCCAGTTTATTGTTTTATCATTTTTAATTTCTGGTTTAGAAGGGTCAACCATAATAACTTCATAAAAATAATGGATACCATCTTTACCAATTAGATAAGAATTTAATACTTCTAATGTATTGTACTTTCGTCCTGCTCTTTGTTCGGCAATCCATTTGTAGTTCATTTTTAATGTCTTTCTGATTGTCATTCTTTTCCCTCTTCTTCCTTTGTTTGGTCTGGGTTTTTTATGTCCCCCTCTCTTTAATCTAACTCTGAAAATTACAAATCCTTTTTTGGCTTTATATCCTAATGCACGTGCCCTGTCTAATCTCAATGGTTTGTCTACTTTTGTGATAGCATCGGTTTTACGCCATTCAGTCATCCGTTCTCTAAGCACCTTTTTGTCTGGTTTTTTCCATGCTTGTCTTATTTGATGATAAAATCCTTTTGTCATAGATTATTGAGAAAGAAATGCTTTTTAAAATTTGGGGTTTCATAACTTTTATAAATATCCCCTTTGTAACCTTTTTATAACTGAAATTTTAAATTCTGTTATATGAGCCTGTAGTTCAGCCTGGTAGAACGCTGCTCTGATAATGGTTCGACTCTTTCGGGAGTTGGATATTGGTGAGGCAGAAGTCCACGGTTCAAATCCGTGCAGGCTCATTAATCTTTAATTTCGAATTCCAAGGTTAATTTTTCTTTAGAAAAAAGATAATCAATGATTGGAAAATTTATTGGGATGCTCTTAAAATAAGCTTGCTTTTTGCCAATGGCTTTTATTTCAATGCTACTCTCAAGTCTAAGTATTGAAATATCTTTTAATCCATTTACCTCTGGAAGTTCTATATCATAGATTACTTTATCTGACAATCTTTTAATGCTGGTTTTCGGTTCTTCTTTTTTAAGTTCTGAAAATTTTTTTAAATTTTCTTTAGAGAATTGCTCTGGCATTTTTTTTATTTGTTTTTTTATTTGCCCTATCGGATTTACTTTTATTTTTGTAGGATTATTCCCAGAAGTTGAAATGCTTATGCTCATTCCGTGTTTTTTTTCTTTTTCATCTGCACTTTTTTTTGGTTCATCAAGCATGCCATTCATTTGCTTCCCTAAATTTTTCATTAAAGAATTGAATATCATATTAAAACCAGGGGGTAATTGAAAATTATTTTTAGAAACTAAATCGTCTTTCCCAAGCATACCCCAGTCCCCTTGATCAAAGTTTTCATCTGTGGCTCCACAATGGGGGCAAAACCGATAGTCTTCGCTAATCTTTTTTCCACATTTTTTACATACTCGCTTTTTGAACATAGCTTAATTTATGTTTAACTTCATTTAAATAATTTTGCTGTTATTTGTCTCTTAAGTATTTTTTAATTGACATAATTTCATGAACTTCTTCTGATAAACTTGGTTTTAACTGTTTGAAAACCAAGTTCTTTAATGCCTTTTTCCCATCTAATCTTTCAGTTTTTCTTATTTCTTTTATTTTTGGAATCCAGATAAAAACAACAACCATTCTCATTAGACCCCCTAGGAAGAAGATAAAGAATAATGGTGTTGTGAAACTTATTGTTAAATATTTTATGAGAATTGCTCCAAGTCCAGCACCTAAGAAAACACCGATACCAATTAATAGGTTATAATATGAAACTGCTAATCCTCTCTTTTGATCTTGGACATTATCATAAATGAAATTACTTGAAGAAAGATTAAAACCTGCCCAGGAAATTCCGCTTACAAGCGAGGGAATAAGAACCATGTAAATAGGAGAAGGAGATAAAATCCATAAAATGGGGATAATCGGAATTAAAAGAGAGGTTATTGCTAAAACTTTATAATTTCCATATTTGTCTGCAAAATTCCCCCACAATCTTAAAACACTAATGGAAAAAACTGAACCTGCTAAAATTACAACCATATAAATTATATAATTAAATTCTAAATATCTTAAAAGATAAACTGCAAGTAAAGGTGCTGAGATTGAACTTGCGAATGCGAGGAACGCTCTAAAGAGTGAAAATTTCCCAAAATTAGTTTTATTGCTTTTTTTCAAAAAATCCCAAAAGGAAAAATAATATCCTTTTTTTAATTTTATCTTGGGTTCATATTGTTGTTTGAAGGTGTGTCGTGACATCATTCTAAAAGTAAATGCTAGTGCAAAAAGGACAATAAATCCAAACATTGTCCAGCCTTGTTTTTTAAAGTAACTTAAAAAGACCGAAGCAAGCAGAGCTAAGGTTACAGAACTAAAACCAGTTAGAATATTTCTTTTAGAGAACCATCTTCCTCGGAATTTTGTATCTGTAATATCTCCTAACCAGGAAAACCATGCAGGCCCAACACTATATGCTGCGATCGTGAAAAGTGCAAAAAAGAATAAAAGAAAGAAGGGTAAGAAACTAACTAAAATTCCTTTGTAAAAAAGAAAAGCAATTGTTATTAATGGTATCCAGATTAGAGCTTCGAAAAGTACAGCTTTGAGAATTATTTTCTTTCTAGAATGTTTTTCGATGAGTCTTGAACTGACTGTTTGTGCTAAGGGGCCTAAAAGTCCGGAAATAGAACTTAAAAGTGCAACTGCAGAATTGCTTGCGTTTATTGCTATAGCAAAAGGAGAAATATAACTGTTACCAAAAGCACTACTTGCAGAAGCTAAAATCCCTTCTTTTATACTTAATCTCCTTGAACGGTGCTTTAGCTCTTTCTCTGAAATTTTTCTCACCATCTTTTAGATATATCGTTAAAGAGATATTTAAATTTGTTGGGTAAAATTAAGCTGTGGAGAATAAATGCGCCAACCGGGGGTCGAACCCGGGTCACAAACTTGGGAAGCTTGTATACTGCCACTGTACTATTGACGCTTGATATAAAATAATTAACTTTATTAATAATATTTGTGTTTTGTTCTTATGGTAAAAAAGTTTTATGTTACAACTGCAATTGATTATGTGAATGCAAAGCCACATATTGGACATGCGTTTGAGAAAGTTTTAGCTGATGCTATAGCGCGGTGGAAAAAACAACAAGGAGAAAAAGTTTTCTTTTTGACTGGAACAGACGAAAACGCACAGAAAAATGTTGTGGTTGCGAAGGAAGAAGGAGTTCCCACAAAGAAGTTTGTGGATAGGAATTCTAAATTTTTTATTGATTTGTGTAAAAAGTTGAATGTGCAGTATGATAGATTTATTCGGACGACTGAAAAGGAGCACGAAAAAGTTGTGCAAAAGATTTTTAAGAAAGTTTATGATGCGGGGGATATTTACAAGGGGAAATATGAAGGATATTATTGCACTGGTTGCGAGGCGTTCATTACTGAGAGAGCGTTGGTTAATGGAAAGTGTCCTGAGCATGATAAAAAACCAGAATGGTTCTCAGAAGAAGCGTATTTTTTTAAGTTGAGCAAATATAAAAATAAATTGATTAAATTTGTTAAAGGATATATTATTCCAGATTCACGGAAGAAAGAAATTTTGTCAAGGTTGGAGAATGAAGAGTTGAGGGATTTATGTGTTTCTCGAATTGGGCTGGATTGGGGAATTGATTCACCGATTGATAAGAAATTTAAGATTTATGTTTGGTTTGATGCTTTGATTAATTATGTTACTGGAGCGAATGGAAATTGGCCAGCAGATGTGCACGTAGTTGGAAAAGGGATTAATTGGTTTCACTCTGTTATTTGGCCAGCAATTTTAATGTCTGCGGGTTATGATTTGCCGAAAAATCTTTTGGTTCATGGATATCTAAATTTGAAAGGACAGAAAATTAGTAAGAGTTTGGGAAATACAATTGACCCTGTTGAACTTGTGGATAAATATGGAGCAGATGCAGTTAGGTATGCTTTGCTTAGATGCTCTGTTTTTGAAGACTCAGATTTTTCAGAAGATATTTTGATAGAAAGGAATAACAGTGAACTGGCGAATAAGTTGGGAAATTTAGTTTCAAGAGTCGCAGGTTTGATTGAGAAGAACGGTATTGAAAAAAGTGAGAATAAACTTTTGAAAAAATTGAAAACAAAACAGATTGAGAAGTATTTTGAAAATTTTGAATTTGATAAAGCACTTAATGAAATATTTGCTTTTATTGATGTTTGTAATGAGTATGTTCAGAATAAGAAACCTTGGGAAACCAAAGACAAAAAAGTTTTATTTGAATTAAAAGAAGCGATTTTGAAAATCGCGGATTTGCTTTTGCCTTTTATTCCAGAATCTGCCGAGAAGATTAAGAAACAATTCAGTGCCAAAAATATTAAAAAAGGAGAGATTTTGTTTAACAAAGTATAATGGAAGGAATAGTTGAATTCAAGGACTGGGAAAAAGTTGATTTACGAGTTGCGCAGATAAAAAATGTTGAAGAAATTGAAGGTGCGGATAAACTTTGGAAATTGACTTTGGATGTTGGAGAAGAGATTGGAGAAAGAATTGTTTGTGCAGGATTGAAGCAACATTATTCTCAAAAAGATTTGAAGGGAAAGAAAATAATTTTATTTGTTAATTTAGCTCCGAGAAAAATGCGAGGTGTGGAAAGTCAAGGAATGATTTTAGCAGCAGTGAGTGAAGATGAAAGCAGAGTTATTTTAATTTCTTCAGAGAAGGATATTGAAGTCGGAAGCAAGGTTAGATAATTAATCTTTATTAAAAATTCTTTTCCATAAATTTAATCTATCTTTCTTTGAATCATATTCTACATCAAGAAGTTTTGCTGCAATTTCTTTGTAAGCTCTAGCAGCATTGCTTTTAGGATGAGTGTGTACAACAGCTCCTTTTTGCCTTAATGCTCTTGAGATTGAAACATCTTCAGGAATCATTCCAAGAATTGGGACTTCTAACATCTCTTTTACTGTTTCTGGCGACATTTCAATATCATTCTTTTTAACTCTTGTAATAATAACTCCCATAACTATCTTTTTCTGCTCTTCTGCTAATTTAATCGTCTTTAATGCATCAGTTATTGCTGGCATTTCTGGGTTCGTAATAATGATTAATTCATCTGCCATATCAATTGTAGACATTGCTTCTGTTCCCAAACCTGCTGCACTGTCAACGATAATGCAGTCAGATAGTTTTCTAAAATCTTCTTTAAAATCTTTAATTCTCTCTGGTTTAATCTTTTTTAATTCTTTAAGAGATAATGAAGACGGCATAATTTTTAATCCTGATTCGTGTTCGTAAACAGCTTCAAATGGTTCTGCTTTTTTTGTAAGAACATGATTTAAATTTATTGGAACTTCTGGAGAATTTAAATGAATTCCTATATTCGGAGTGGTTAAATTTCCGTCAATGATCAACACATCTTCTCCAAAATGATTCATCGCTGCGGCTAAATTTATGGTTGTTGTTGTTTTTCCAACTCCGCCTTTACCAGAGGTTATGACAATAATTTTTTTCATTTTAGATGAATGTATTTTACCTTAAAAGAAATTGCTTTGTTGTGCTTATAAATTTTTCTAACTTCTCTGCATACTCCTTTAATTTTTCTAAGTTTATAGCTATTTCATTACCTTGATAAAAAACTGTTAAAGTTACATTTTTTCTGAATTCTCCGATTCTTTCTGTTCTTAATTCCCTAATTTTTCTGAATATTTTGTAAAGTTCAATAACTTCTTGAAAGTTTTCATCTTTCTTAAATAGCTTCTTAACTTGTTCTATTTGTCCAAGGGGATTTGTAGGAATCGCTGAAATTTTCTTTTTCTTTTTAGCATGTAATAGGATTTTCTCTATACTTGTCTCAATCATTCTACTCCACCTAAGAATAAGGTTCATGATAACGTCGCACGTTTTCGTGTACTTTAAACTTACATAAAGAAGATGGTCTGCACTGATTTTTTCTTGAATTATATCTTCCATAAACTCTCCGAGAACTATGTTTAATCAAGATTAACTCCTTTTTATATTTATCTGCATTTTATCTTATTTTTGTTAATGTTTTTTCTAATATGCTTTTTGATAAACGGAAAAATTCTTTTATTTTTTCTAAAGTAATTGTGTCCTTTTGTAAACTTTCTGACAAAATAATTACTTTTCCATTTTTTAAAAATTCTATTGTGCTTTGTTTGTGTTTTTCTACAAGTTCAAATAAGTCTAAAATTGATTCTATTTCTTCTTTTGTAATTTCATATCTCTGGGCACATTTATCTTTAAATGTTCTGAAGTTTGTTTTGGGATTTGAATACAAATCTACTCTTTTGTAAAGATATTCATATTGTAATATGGAATTTATGCAACGAATTAATACTTCCTTTGTTTCTGTGATAATTTTCAAGAGAATTTTTTTATCTTGAATTAAAGGAAATGTGACATAAATCATATGATCAATTACTTGAATTGTCCTTTGGGCTTCTTGAATGTTTTCCAAGAATTTTTCCATATTTATAAAAGTGTGTCAGATTGATATAATTGTTGGTATTTTTGGGATATTCCTCAATTGCAATAATCTATATAAACTAAATGAGGGTTTTTATCTTATGGTTCTTATGGAAGCAAAGAAGCATAGTTGTGGAGAAGCATACAAAATTATCAAACAAATGTTTGGTTCTGTGAAGGTTGGTGAAAATGTTTGGTTAGGTGACCTTTGTTATTGTGAGAAGTGTAATATTTATGAATTTTATGAGCAGGAATTTGGAAGTGAAAAAGAGGCAGATTCTTTTTTAGAGAATAATTTAGAAAAATTAATTGAAGAACAGCCTCTTAAAGTTATTTACTTAGTTCCAGAATAGATTCTGCTAAATCGCCTGTTTTTTCTAACGATTCTTTGGCTTGTTCTTCAGTGCAATTAGTTTTCTCAACGATTGTTTGAACATCTTCCTCGTTTGAAGTTTCTTCGCTAACTTCACCAGAAATTTGGAAACTATCTTGTCCTTGCATGCTCACTTTGGTTACAGAAGGATTATCAATGATTATTTTGCCGCCATCTTTTTCAATTATCACACGAGAAGCATCTATTTCTTCTTGTCCTATGCCCATTTGTTTCATCACTTGTTGCATCTTTTTTGGATTCATTCCGGGAAACATTTTATTTTATGAAAACCCCCAAAAGAATTCTGAATACGATTATTAAGAGAATAAATGCAAGTACATGTGTTGGTTTTAGATTAAATTTGCTTTTGTATTCTTCTTTAAACCGCATGATTCCTCCAAATCCAGAGGGCACGTTGATGTTGCTGTCTGCCATGATTTTTTGATGGGATTTTTATATTTAAAGCTTTCCAATTAATAAACAATTTTAAAAAGTTCTTAATTGTAAGATTAATATGGCCAAAGGGAATTTTGATTTTGGAGAAATTGAAGAGAAATGGAAAAGATTTTGGGATAAAGAAAAGATTTATCGATTCAATCCGCATTCTAAAGAAAAGGTTTATTCAATAGATACTCCGCCGCCGACATTATCTGGGGGGATGCATATTGGGCATGCGTGTTCTTATTCCCAACAAGATTTTATTGTAAGGTATAAGAGAATGCGAGGATTTAGCATATTTTATCCTTTCGGAGCAGATGACAATGGGTTGCCAACAGAACGACTTGTTGAGAAAAGAAAAGGCGTTCGGTCAAAAGAAATGCCGAGGGCAGATTTTGTTGAATTGTGTATGAAGTTTTTGAAAGAAGAGAGACCGAAATTTATTCAAGATTGGAAAAATATGGGGATAAGTTGTGATTGGAATTTAGCATATTCTACTATTGATGATCACTCAAGGAGGATTTCTCAGTGGTCTTTTTTAGATTTGTACAAAAAGAAACGAATGTATCGGAAAGATGCGCCTGCGATGTGGTGTCCTGAATGTAGAACGGGCGTGGCTCAAGTAGAAGTTCAAGATAAAGAAGTAGATTCTATATTTAATGATATTGTGTTTAAAGTTGAGAACAAAGATTTGATTATTGCGACGACAAGACCAGAGTTGCTTCCTGCTTGTGTTGCGGTTTTTTATCATCCAGATGATAAGCGATTTAAGAAATATAAAGGGAAGGATGCAAAAGTTCCACTCTTTGATTTTGAAGTTCCTATATTAGAAGATAAGAGGGTTGACCCGAAGAAAGGGACTGGGATTGTTATGTGTTGTACTTTTGGAGACCAAACAGATATGGAATGGCAGAAAGCTTACAATTTAGAGATAAAGATGGCTATTGATGAAAGAGGTTGCATGACTAGCGTTGCTGGAAAATATAAAGATTTGAAAGTTAAAGAAGCGAGAAAAGAAATTATTGCAGATTTGAAGAAACACAAATTGTTGATTTCTCAAAAGCCAATAATTCATGTGTGGAATGTTCACGAAAGGTGTGGAGCTGAAATAGAATTCGTTAAAAGTAAACAATGGTTTTTGAAATATCTTGATTTGAAAAAAGATTTATTGAAGTGGGGAAATGAATTGAATTGGTTTCCGAAGCATATGAAAAACAGATATGATAATTGGGTTAAAGGATTGCAGTGGGATTGGTTAGTTTCTAATCAAAGACATTTTGGAGTTGCGTTTCCTGTTTGGTATTGTAAGAATTGTGGGGAAGTTATTGTAGCAGAGGAGAAACAACTTCCTGTTGATCCAATTAAAGATAAGCCGCCGGTGAAAATTTGCCCGAAATGCAAATCAAAAGAATTTATTCCAGAGACAGATGTTTTGAATACTTGGTTCACTTCTTCGATGACACCACAGATAGTAACACAACTTGTTGACGAGAAGTTTCAAAAGAAAATTTTCCCAATGAATTTGAGACCGCAGGCACATGAGATAATTAGTTTCTGGCTTTTTAACAGTGTGGTTAAATCTAATCTGCATTATAAGAAAAATCCTTGGAAAGATGTTGTGATTTCTGGGTTTGTAACTTTGAAAGGAGAGAAAATGTCGAAGTCAAAAGGGAATGTGATTAAACCGCAAGAAGTGATGGAGAAATATGGAGCAGATGCAATAAGATACTGGGCAGGTTCTTCAAAACTTGGTGCAGATTTTGATTATCAGGAAAAAGATGTTGTTTCTGGGAAAAAATTTGTGAATAAACTTTTGAATGCCTCAAAATTTGTTTTTATGAATCTTGAGGATTGGAAAGGTAAGAAGCCCCAGAAGTTAGAAAAAGATGACATTGAATTTTTAGGAAAATTAAATGAAGTGATTAAATCTTCTACAAAAAACTTTGATAAATATGAATATTCTAAAGTTAAACAAGAAGTTGAGCAATTTTTCTGGTCTGATTTTTGTGATTATTATCTTGAGACAGTTAAGAAACTTCTTTATACTGGGCATGGAAATAGAAAATTGTCTGCGCAATACACTTTGTATAATTCTTTATTGACTATCTTGAAATTAATGGCGCCGTTTACCCCGTTTATTACAGAAGAGGTTTATCAAAAATATTTTAGAAAATTAGAGAAAGTTAAAAGCATCCACATTTCTAGCTGGCCTGAATCTGGAAAAGAAATATACAAAGGAGACTGGGAAATTATCAAGGAAAATATTTCTAAGGTTAGACAAGCGAAATCTAATGCACATGTTTCTTTGAACACCCCTGTCGAAATTACTTTGCCTAAGAAAGATTACAGAGTGATTAAGGATTATGAGAATCGTTTTGTTGAAACATCTGGGGCAATTTGTGTTAATGTTGGAGAAGAACTTAAGATAGAGATTGTATAAAATACTTTTAATCACTTAATTTTATAAATTGCTTACTATTCTTCTAAATATGGCTTTTACCAAAGATGAATTACAAGAAATCGTTCTGAACCTTAAAGAGCATAGAGGAAATCATACAGAATTGATTAGTGTGTTGATTCCGTTTGGGTATGATGTGAATTCTGTTCAGAGGCAACTTGAAGGAGAAAAATCTACAGCTAAAAATATCAAATCTACAACTACGCGCAATAATGTTTTAGATGCATTAGATAAAATAGTTCGGCATTTGAAAGGATTAAAGAAAACTCCTGAGAACGGTTTAGCTGTTTTTTGTGGGAATGTTTCGCGAGTTGAAGGGCAACAAGATTTGCAGTTGTGGGATATTGAACCCCCCTTGCCTTTGCGGACAAGACTATACAGGTGTGATAAAGAATTTGTTTTAGAACCTTTGGAAGAAATGTTGGAAGTTGATGAGGTTTTTGGATTACTTGTTATGGATAGAAAAGAAGCGACTATTGGTTTATTAGAAGGTAAGAGAATTGAAGTTTTGCAAAAGATGACTTCTGGAGTTCCGAGCAAAGTTCGAGCTGGGGGGCAGAGTAGTCAAAGATTTCATAGAATTACAGAAGGTTTGACAAGAGATTTTTATAAAAGAATTGCAGAAGAAGCAAAAAAAATATTTTTTGATATGCCTAAACTTGCGGGAATTCTTGTTGGTGGGCCGATTCCAACAAAGGACGAATTTTTGGATGGAGGTTATTTTGTGACTAAATTAAAAGAGAAAGTTATTGGGAGAGTAGATATTGGAGATACTGATGAATCTGGACTTAAAGAACTTGTAATGAAGGCTCAGGATATTTTAGCGAATCAAGAAATTATTTATGAGCATCAGATTATGGAAAAGTTTTTTGAGACTTTGGGGGAAAAACCAGATATGTCAACTTTGAAAGAACCAGATACAAGAGAAGCTTTGAAAGTAGGAGCTGTTGAAACGTTATTTTTATCTAAAGATATTGAGAAAACTTTGGCTTTGGATTTAAAAACTATGGCAAAGAGTATTGGGTCTAAGGTTGAAATAATTTCAGTAGAGACAGAGGAAGGACAGCAATTTAATAATCTTGGCGGAATTGGTTCTATTTTGAGATTTCAGATTTGATAAATTTTTAAACAACTATTTCTTGATTGTTTAATGCAGAGTGAAACAGTAAAAGAGTTAGATGAATCAAAAGAGGCTGAAGATTTAAGACGACTTGAAGCAGTGCTTTTTGTTTCTGGTAGATTTTTGAATATGCAAGAACTTATTTCGTTTACAGATTTGAATCCGATAATTCTTGGAGAGTTGATTGAAAAACTTCAGGAAAAATATAACAAAGAAAGTTCTGCAATAGAAATTGTAGAAAAAAATGGACTTTGGAAAATGGATGTTAAGCCAGAGTATTCTGATATTATTAATAGAATTGCCACAGGTTCTTCTGAATTTGGTAAGGCGGAAAAAGAGACCTTGGCTATTATTGCATACAAGCAACCGATTAAGCAATCTGTTATTATTAAAATAAGAGGCAATAAAGCCTATGAACACATAAAGAAATTTGTTGAACTTGGGCTAATAAGACGAAAGAAAGTAGGGCACACTCATGACCTTTTTATTACAGATGAATTCTATGACTATTTTAATATGCAAAGGGATGGCAATTCATTACAAGAATCTTTAAAAGAATAAGGTCCTGAAGAATGAGATGGAATTACTCCCGATAATTTATCTTATGTATATGTTTATTTCTATTTATTTGTTAACACTTTACTTTATGTTGTACTTCAATAATAAGAAGACAATCTTTGATTATCCTAAACTCAAAAAGAAGTACTCTGTCTCTTTTGTTATTCCTGCGTGGAATGAAGGGGGAACAATTGCAGAGACTATTGAAAATATATTTGCCCTTGATTATGATAATATTTCTCAAGTGATTGTTGTTAATGATGGTTCAACAGATAATACTAAGGAAGTTGTAATGAATTTGCAAAAAAAATACCCTAAGATAAAACTAATAAATAATAAAAAAAATACTGGCAATGCTGCAGGAGCAAAGAGTATTGGAGCGAAATATGCTACAGGAGAATTGATTGTTTTTACTGATGCAGATAGTTATCCTGCGAAAGATTCGTTGAAAAAAATGGTGGGATTTTTTGATGAAGAGAAGGTGGGTGCAGTTACTTGTGTTAATATGCCAAGAAATCCAACTAAGTTTTTTGAAAAAATTCAAGCAATAGAATATTCCCTTATTACTTTTACAAGAAAATTAATGGGTTATATGGATGCAATTTATGTTGTGCCAGGACCTTTGGGGCTTTATAGGCGTTCTGCTTTTGAAAAAGTTAATGGTTTTGATACAGAAAATATGACTGAAGACATTGAGATTATTTGGAATATGACCCATGCAGGATATGAAAGAAAAATGTGCCTTTCTACCTATGTTTTGACAACTGTTCCTACTAAATTAAAAGAATGGTACATTCAAAGAAAGAGATGGAATATTGGAGGAGTGCAATGTTTACTAAAATATAGGGGGGGATTTTTTAAAAAAGGCATGCTTGGTCTTTTTATCTTGCCTTTTTTTACCGTGCAATACCTTCTTGGATTATTTGGAATGGGGGTGTTGCTATATCTCGTTATAACAAAATTTCTTAAGACATATCTTTTTACCGCATATTCTATTCCTGTTGGCACGGCTCTTTTAACTATGAATGATTTACATATAACTGCAAGTTTTCTTAATTATTTGGGAATTATCCTCTTTGTAGTGTCAGTTGCTTTTACATTAATTGCATTGTCTATTATGAGAACGCCATCATCGTATAAGCACAATCCTTTTAATCTCTTGTTTTTTTCAATTATTTACCTTGCAGCTTATCCATTTATACTTGTTACTTCCATCTACAGTTTAATGAGGAAAAATTATAAGTGGAGATAAAAGAATTAAAATGATAAAAAAACAAAAGAGAATATTTTTGTATGCTTTGGTGATAACTCTTATAATTTTTAATTTGGGAATTTTTATGGGATCTCTGTTAGAGAGTTCTAGAATTAAGGATATCAATGCTATGTACCTTGAAGCAGAAATGGAATTGCTTGATCAGAGAATTCAGAAGGAATCTTTAGAATTGCTTGAACTTGATTGTGATTTACTTGTTCAAGAAAACATAGCTTTTGCAGATAGAATTTTTCAAGAAGCATTGATTATACAAAAATTTGAAGATGCGAATAAAATGAATGAAGAAATAATTTTTCAACACCAGAGGTATGATCTTCTTAGAACTTTGTTCTGGATGAATAGTATAAGAATAAAAGAACAATGTAATTCAGATTACCACAATCTTGTTTATTTTTATAATTTCGATAAACCTTCCTTGGAACAAGAAGCTAAACAAAAATTCTTTTCAAACCTTCTCATTGAAATTAAAGGAGAATATGGAGATAAGGTCATGTTGATTCCTATTGCTGCAGATAATGATTTGTCTTCAATTGATTTGTTAGTGAATTATTATGGGTTAACTGAATTTCCTGTAATTTTGATTGATGAAGAAATTCAAGTAACTGATTTAAATGGAAAGGAAGATATTGTTAAGTATCTTTCTTAATGTATATCTCACCACAGCAATATTAAAAAATGAATTTGACATATTTTAACAATGGATGAATGTGCTAAATGTGGTATTTCTGGAGAGAAAGCGAGGTTGTTCGATGTGATCTCTAAGGAAGGAATTATTAAGGTTTGTAGCCATTGTCTTTCTGGAACTGGTCTGCCGTTGATTAAGCGTCCCACAAGCACCCAGATAAATGACTCAGAAAAATCTCAATCTTATAGAGAAAGCGTTAAGCAATTTAATAAGATTCCTGGAACAAGCAATTATCCGCGTAGTAAAGAAGATGTAAATTTAAGAGAGATTGTTGATAGAAATTTGAATATACCTTCTAAAGAAGAAATGAAACCGCGGCCAGATTTGGTTGATAATTTTCATTGGGTGATTATGAGGGAGAGGAGAGCTAAACATATTTCAAGAGAACAATTTGCAAGAGATATAGGAGAATCAGAGACCTTAGTTAAGATGGTGGAACAAGGAGTTTTGCCTGAAAATGATAATAGAGTTATTAATAAAATTGAAAGTTATTTGAATATCAGTCTTCGGAGACCGGGGTTTAAAGAGGAAGTTCCGAAATCAAATCTGGGTTTTGATTCCGCGAAGATTTCAAATTTAACTATTTCTGATTTGAAAGAAATGAAGAACCAGCAAGAAGAAGATATTCTTTTAGATTCTGTTGATGTTTGGGATGGAGATATTGAAGAGGAAAAAGCTCCAGAAAAAGAGCCGATTTTTGAACAAGAGGAAGATAAAGAATTGTCTCAAGAAGATATTGACGATTTGATTTTTGGAAGGTAAACATTAAATTTATAAATCAAATTAATGACTTCTTAGTATGGAAATCAAAATACTTCGGGATGCAAAGGATGAAATAGAAGTAGAAATAGATAGCCTTACGATTGCAGAAATTTTGAGAGTATATCTTAACAAGGATAGTTCTGTAACTTTTGCAGCCTGGAAGAGAGAACACCCGACTAAAAATCCGATTCTAGCAGTTAAGACAAAAGGTAAGGCTGCGAAAAAAGCAATTAATGATGCAGTGGCTGTTTTGACTAAAGATTTGGATAAGATTGAAACAGATTTCAAAAAGTTGAAATAAGACAACAATCCTTATTAATTCTAAACTATTTTTTGGAGCATGAGAAGAGCAATTGATTTAGTTGTAATCAAAAATGAAAGAATTTTATTAGTTAAAAAAAAACAGGTTTGGATTTTGCCTGGAGGAAAAATAGAAAAAGGAGAGAGGAATTTAGATTGTTTGAAGAGAGAAGTTAAAGAAGAGACGGGGGCTACAGCAATTGTTGAAAATTTTTATAACAATTTTATTGGAGAAACTCCTCATAAAAAAGATTCGTTACAAGTAGAAGTTTATTTTGGAAGGATAGGATATTGGGGTGAACTTACTCCAAGAGAAGGAGATTCAATAAGTAAGGTAAAATTTGTGAAACACCCATATGAATATCCTTTATCAAATATTACCAAAAAAATTATTGATTCTTTGAAAAAGGACGGCTATTTAGAATGAGCAGAAATCGAATATCTTCTGGAAGTTTTGATTTGAATAAATGGCTTTTTGGAGGTTATGAAAAAGATGTGATAACTATGGTTGCAGGACCACCAGGAAGTGGAAAAACAAATATGGGGATTCTTGTAGCGTGTAGTCAAGCGAAGAAAGGGAATAAAATTATTTTTGTGGATACTGAAGGAGGGTTTTCTGCTGATAGAGTCAAACAAATTGTTGGTGAGGATTATGAGGAGGTTTTGAAAAATATTCTTTTGTTTGAACCAACGAATTTTGAAGAACAGAAAAAAGTTTTTGTTACTTTGTTGGATAAAATAAAAAAAGGGCACGTGAGTTTGATTGTGATTGATGGGATGGCAATGTTGTATCGTTTGGAATTGGGAGATGCAATTAAATCTAAGGAAGATGATAGGATTCGGTTAGTGAATCGTGAAGTTGCTAAACAGATGAGAGCTCTTGCGGAAATTGCTCGGAAACAAAAGATTCCTGTTCTTATTACCAACCAGGTGTATGCGGGTTTTGTTTCTGAAGAAGATTGGAAAAAAGGAATTCGTGGCGAGGTGAATATTGTTGGGGGAGATTTGTTTCAATATTGGAGCAAGTGTATTATTGAATTAAAAAAAGATAATCGAAAGAGAAAAGCTGTTCTGTTGAAACATCGGAGTTTGCCGTATCAAGAATTGTCATTTGAGATTAAAGAAAAGGGGATTTTTAAGAGAGGATGGATTTAAAATTTGAAGTTATTAAAAAGGTTACTGAGACAAAATTTAAATACAAGGATTTGAAAGTTTCGAAGTTGGATAGTAATTCGCCGCCTTCTGTTTTTGTTGGTTCGCAGTTGAGGTATCCGTTGGTGAATGTGGGGATTTTGAGTCCATTGGATAAAGATGAGAACGCATGGGTTTATGACGATGAGAAATATTGGGCAGAGAATAATTTTGAGATTAGTGATGTGATGAAATTGAGAGATAGTCTTTTGAATTCGCGGTTTCAGACAAAGGTTCAGGATTCGCGGTTGAATAATAAATTTGTTCAGATTGCACAAGAGATTGCTGTTGCTTCGAAACCAGTTGATATTGAAATTCAGTTGAAGAAGGGGTTGAATTTTAATAAGAAAGGAGAGAAAATTGTGACGCCCCACGGAATGAAGGCGCCGCTTGAGAAAGCAAAGATAACGAGTAATGTAAAAATTCACAGAAAAGTTGATAGAGTGATTAATGATGAGTTGAAGGCTTCTCAAGGAATTGAATATTTGTATAAAAATCATTTTGATGAATATACTCTGAATAAAATTCTTAGCGTGGGTGTTTTGGGTTTGAAGAAGAATAAACGGCTTGTTCCGACGCGATGGAGCATAACTGCAACAGATGACACTTTAGGAAAATTGCTTTTGAAAAGTGTGAGGAATAATAAATGGATTGAAAATTATGAATTCTTTTTTGGAGAATTTTTGGGCAATTGTTATTTGATAATGTTGTTTCCAAATGTTTGGAATTATGAACTTTTTGAACTTTATTTGCCAGGGAGTTCGTGGAATCCGAGCACAGAACTTAAAGCCGCGACGGATTTTGAGAATTATTATGGTAGGAAAAATTATGCTTCTGCAACTGCAGGGGGTTATTATGCGTCGCGACTTCCGATTTTAGAATATTTGAATTCAATTAAACGACAAGCTTCTGTGTTAGTTATTAGAATTGAAACTCCCACTTACTGGGCTGGTTTGGGGGTTTGGGTTGTTCGAGAAAGTGTGAGGAAAGCATTAAAGAAAATAATGAAGTTTGATAGTAAGGAAGAAATTTTAGATGCAGTGAAGAAGATTGGAAAAATAAAATTTGATTTTGATTGTTCGCAGATTTTGCAAAAGAGTAAGCTGTTAGAAAAGATTAATAGTCAGAGGAATTTGATGAATTGGGGAGTTTAGGAATTATTCTCTTCTATCTTTGTCTTCATTTCTTTAGTCAAAATCCCTGTTTTACAATACTCTTTTAACTCTAAATCATTTAATCTAAGAAGCACATTTAGAAAAGAACTAATTAAAGTCTTTTCTATATTATCAATAGCAGAATTAATTATCATAGTTTTTAATATCAATTCACAAATTTTTTCTAATTTTAATCTTTTTATTTCTCTTGTTTTACCTATAATATCTAAGAAAACAATTTCATCTGGCGGGTCAAAATAAGTTTCTTCATGATTTATTTTATTTCTAAATAATCTTTCTAATGTAGACTTTATCAAGGTTAGACTTAAAGAGTATTCGCCTTCTAATTTGGATAAAATTTTTTGCATATCTGTTAGATTTAAGTATTTCTTTGGAAGTTTTGGATACTTTAGATAAATCACCCTCTTAAATTTTCCCCAGATTATTTCTAGTTGAGCAGAATAATTTCTAGATAAGGTTAATGCCGTTGCTTCATCAAGTTGATTTTTATTCTTTTTTTCCAAATAATTTTCTAATGCTAGTTTTACTTCCTTTATTCTCTGAGAATTTTTTAAATCAAAAACATCATCTTTAAAGTTATCTGCAGAAATAACATTATCCTTCAATAATTTTCTAATTAATCTAAAATATTCCTTATGGAAGTCATAAAATAATTTAAGTTCTTCAATTCTCCCCTCAGAAGATAATTTTGTAATAAGTTGTTTGTTTATATCTTTCAAATCTTTATTCAATTTAATTATATTCTCTCTTGGACTTTTTAAGAATTCTTTTTGTGTTTTTGCTATATCTTTCAGATTTAAAACATTCATTGATTCTCTTCCTCAACCTTCTTTTTTCTATACTCCTCAATTCTTTTCTTATTACTTTCACATTCTGGATTAAAGCAAAAGAACCATGGTCGTTTTCCATATTTTATTGACATTAACATTGGGAAACCACATTCAGTACAAGTCTTGTCTGTTTTTTTGATTAAACTATTTGGTGGGAGATTGTAAGTATTTCTACATTCTGGGTAAGCGTCGCATGCAACAAAGTGCCGTTTTGTTTTACGAGAGTATGTGATTCCTAAGGTTCCCTTTCCACAAACAGGGCAGGGGTTTAATTTGTTTGCTTCTTTTTCTTGTTTTCTCCATTCTACTGTTGCATCTAATAATTCTTTTCCAATTTCCTTTTCTTCTTCCTTGAATTTTTTAGAAATGCTTTCAATTATGTCCTTGGCTTTTGCAATAACTTTTTTTTCTTTTTCTTCAAATTCTGTTTTTGCTTCTGCTATTTTTTCTGTTTCTTTTTGTAAATTTCTAGTTAATTCTTCGTCTATGATAATTGGAGAATGTGTTTCTAATGTGGAGATGAGGGACATTCCTAAGGGAGTTGCTTCCATGCTCCTTTCTTTTACATATCCTCTGGAATAAAGTGTTTCAATTATGTTTGCTCTTGTGGCTTTTGTCCCAAGGTTTCTTTTTTCTAATTCAGAAACAATTGAAGCAGGGCTATATCTCTTTGGAGGCTGTGTTTCTTTTTCTTCTGTTTTCACTTCTGTAATTTTTACCTCGCCTTCGACGTCTGGAACTTCTTGCTCTTTCAAAGTAGAAGGATAAATATCCATCCAGCCTTTTTTTTGTATTGATGTTCCTTTTGTTGAAAAGGTAGAATCTTCTGCTCTCACGCTAATTGTTTTGTGATTTACAATTGCATTATCACAGAATAAAGCAATGAATCTTTTTACAATTAAATCATATAATTTTTTTTCTTCTTCAGAAATGGCCGCGGAAAATTGTCCTGTGGGGTGGATTGATGGATGTGCAGGGTCTGATTTTTTTCCTTCAACTGGTGTATCTCGTGTAATTAATTTTTCTGCTTGATAATCTTTTGCTAATTTTGAAAGTATTTCTTTGTAATCAATTGAAGAAGGAAGTTTCTGACTTGATGTTCTTGGATAACTAATTAAACTTGCAAGGTAAAGTGATTGTGCTATTTTTAATGTTCTCGAGGGGGTGAATCCGTGTAATTTGTAGGCTTCTGTTTGGAGATTGGTTAAATTAAATGGGGGGTTGGGCGGAACAATTTGTTCTCTTTTTTTTGTTTCTGCTTGAACAGATTGTCCTTTTAATTTCTCGAATTTTTTTAATTGAGTTTTATCAAAAATATCTTTGTTGAGTTTTAAATCTAAGGTGTGGGAATTTTTGATTGTGATGAAAACTTGCCAATAAGGTTTTGATTTAAATGCTTGAATCTTTTTTTCTCTTTGGACAATTAAATTCAGTGTTGGACCTTGCACTCTTCCAATAGACATGATTTTGAATTTTCCTGTTGTTTTTATTGCATTCATGAGTGCCCTTGATAGATTGATACCATAAAACCAATCAAGATAATGTCGTGTCTCCCCTGCTATTGCTTGTCCCCAGTCTATTGTTGGAAGTTTATTTTTGTATGCTTCGTTTAATTCTATAGGAGTGAGTGTAGAGAATTTCATTCGATTAGCATCTTTTTGCCCGCAGATAAAACGAACTGCGTTTAGTCCGATAACTTCCCCTTCTACGTCATAATCTGTAGCGACAGTTAAACTTCCTGCGTCTTTTGCTAATTTGGATAAGGTGTTATAGTATTTTCGTGTGAAATCTTTTTTCATTGCAAGGTGGTTTGGGACCCAGCTAATGTCAAATATAGGAAAATGAGAACCAGGGATATTTTGTTTTAATGTTAATAAGTGTCCAACAGTGCAAGCAACAACAATATCTTTGCCGTCTTTTGTTAATTGATAATATGGAACACCTTGCATGTCTCTTTTTGTTGCTTTTCCTAAAGCCGAAGAAATTTTTAGTGCTGCTTGGGGCTTTTCAGTGATGATGAGTTCGTAACCCTCTTTTTTTAGTTTAATTTTTGCAGGAGAATATGTTGTTTGTTTAGTTTTAGTAGAAGTCTTTCTTTTTTTGCGCGGTTTTTTCCCTACTTTTTCTACAATTTCTTTTGGCCCCTCCCGTTTGTAAGCTTTTTCAACAATAATGCTTGGAGCTTGAGGAATCTTTTCTTTCTCTTGTTTTTCTGTGGTTCGCCTTAAATCATCTTCATCAACAGGGAAATAATCCTCTGCAAGTTTTTCTTCTTTAGTCTTCTTCTGCTTTTTTGGCATGTTTATATTTAGAATTAGAGTTTTTAAGCGTTTTTGAAATTAAATCTCAAAAATCTTTTCTTTTCTACTAACATTAATGACTTTTGTGCCATCAATTGTTTCTTCTATTCCTGCTGCTTCATGGATATGCGCGCTGATTAGAATATCTGGGTGAAATTCTTTGATTGCTTTTCTGACTGCTTTGCTTCCAGGAAATCCAGAAAATTCTGATTTGCCTCCTTGAGGATGCATGTGTGTAACCATAACTTTTCTTTTGGAGTCTTTAATTAATTCATGTCCTTCTTTTAGTGCTCTGAAAATTTCTCTATCTGGTGTAAAGTTTATTATATCTCCTCCGCCTGCCCCGAAAATTCCAACATCTCCTTTTTTTACCGAGTAACCATGTATATTTTTTGTGTTAGGGTACATTTCTGCTAAAAAATTTATTGTCGCGTTTGATTCGTGATTGCCGGGGATTAAAAGAACTTCTTTCTTTGCTTTGATGAATGGTCCGATTAAATTTTCCATAGATTGTTCTACAAAAGTCAAATCCCCTGCTAAAATTACTACATCAACATTCTCTTTTTCTGCCTTTGCCGCTAATTTTTTGACTAAACCGGTGTCTCCATGAATATCCCCTATCGCTAGAATTTTTGTTTTTTTTACCATGCTTCCTAACGATACTTTTCATTAATAAAATGTTCGAATATGTATGCTCCAAAACATTTAAAAGTATACCACTATCACGATATATACATTAAACAACATATTCAAATGAAAGATAACTTTGATATCTTTTTCAGGCGAAAACCATCACTAATGTTGGTCTCTCTGAAGAAGAATAACCGAATGAGATACGGCAGTATTTTGGCTAAAGAAGTAGATTGTACTTATAGCCACGCAGTAAAGATTCTGCAAACGTTGCAAGACCTAGACCTTGTTGAATTTGATCGAAAAGGCCTTTTGACCATGGCAAATGCTGGACCCGATACAAATGGAAGCCAATTTTTTATCACAACCGCCGCAACGCCTTGGCTA
Organism: Candidatus Woesearchaeota archaeon; assembly: GCA_964444095.1. Lineage (GTDB taxonomy): Archaea > Nanobdellota > Nanobdellia > Pacearchaeales > GW2011-AR1 > JAGLWP01. The sequence continues at coordinate 30,726 of CAYUEW010000006.1, forward strand.
AATATGAAACATACAATATTTGGCGAAGTTATAAGTGACTATACTGTTGTTGAAAAAATCGAAAACGCAGAAACAGGGCTC